>CAYPDN010000073.1:0-13086 GCA_964409445.1 uncultured Granulosicoccaceae bacterium | reverse complement strand
AATGTGTGCGGACTTGCTTTAATTCAGAAATCCAGTCCGTCACAGGCCTGATGCCGTATTTTTTCGAGATCATTGACCCGTATAGCATCAACCGGCAGGGAGAAGATATCGGTGAAAAGTATCGCACCGGTGTGTACAGCCGAAACCCTGAACACCTTGAGCAGGCGCGCAATTACATCAATGCACGTTCGGATCACGAGAGCGTCAGGGTGGAAGTTCTGCCATTATTGAATTTTGTCAGCAGTGATTCAGAACACCAGGATCGTTTGTTACGTTGTCCCGATGACTACTGCCATATTGATGAGTCGCTGCTGTATAAATACCGACAATAGTTGCAAGAAGTACTGCCGGCAGAAGTTTTACAGCCCTAATTCTGACAATCCGGGATGATCGTCCGGACGTCTGCCCAATGGCCAGCGATATTTCCGATCAGCATCACTAATGGGTAAATCATTAATAGAGGCAAACCGGTTTTGCATTAAGCCATTGTCTGCAAACTCCCAGTTTTCATTGCCGTAGGAGCGGAACCAATTGCCACTATCGTCATGCCATTCATACGCGTATCGAACCGCTATGCGGCGTTCGGTATACGCCCAAAGCTCCTTTATTAATCGATAGTCGAGTTCTTTGATCCACTTGGCTGTCAGAAACGCCTGCGCTTCTTCACGGTTGGTGACAAACGTAGAACGGTTTCGCCATTTTGTATCGACGGTATAAGCCAGTGCCACTTTTGCAGCATCACGACTATTCCAGCCATCTTCTGCAAGACGTATTTTTTGAATGGCCGATTCACGATCAAATGGTGGCAGTGGTGGGCGGGTTTCCATAGTTTTGTTCCTGTGGCTAATTTGGTGTTTAGATCCCGGCAAGGCCTTTTAAAAACCCTGAATTGCAAAGGTAATTCCAGGCTGCTGAATATTTCCAAACAGAGTACTGCCATCGGGAGAAAAGCAAAGACCGGCAATCTCCTCACCGTGTTCATGATTTCTGGCTATCGTTGTAAATGTGCCATCTTTTGCAAGTCGATGAATATGACAATTTTCACTATTGTCTTCAGCCAGGAAGATATCACCAGTCGGTGAGATAGTTATGTTGTCCGGGTGCAAAAGATCTGTCTCTGCATCTGACTGCGCTAACAGGGTAAGACTTGCTCCATCGTCCTTATCCTCCAACTGGAAGATCTGACCTTTTCCTCTTGGCCCACCTTCAGTTGCAGTAAAAACCAGAAGTCCATTGTCGAACCAACAGCCTTCCCCACGCACAAATACTGCAGCGCCACGTGCCTGAGAATCTTTACTGACATCAACCCCTGCCTGCGGATCTGGCACATCAATCCAGTCAATTCTCTTTGATTCACCCGTACGCATTAGCGATGTTTCCATTGTATCTTCACCTATAACCCTAAGTGCCTGTAATTTACCTTCAAAAGGAGATGCAGGATCGTCAGCAAGAAAACGATACAGACACGATGTGTCAATGTCCTCTGTGAGATAGCAGCGTCCGGTGCCTGGATCAAATCCTGCGGCTTCATGCTTGAAGCGACCGTACGCATCAATGCGCTTAGGTGCCTGCAGAGTCGCAGCATCTATATCGCACAGAAAAACATAACCGTGCTCTTCACCTCCGATGCGCTGGATTGATTCTTCACACGACAACCAGCCAAACGGTGTTATACCTCCCGCGCAGTTGTTTCGAGTACCAGACAAGACCATATTGCTATGATCAACCGCGAGAGTTTCAGGGTTTACTACAAGCCGCGAAACACCGCCTAAATCTGTTTTCGTATATGCATTAGCAGGCGCGCTACCGAGTTTGTATGCCCCCCGGCCATTAGAGGACCAATAATGGGTCGGGTTAATTTCGTGGTTGCGCATCAGGATCAGTCTGCCATCTTCGGCAACAAAACAGCCCATACCATCAGGTCGACCAGGGCTCATCAAACCGTCACTCATAGAGTTTCCATTTCTGTCCAGCACCTTGTAACTTAGCCCGGGTGCGAGATCGAGAATGCCTGCCGGATCATTTTTCAGTTCATGTGTTCTGCTTTGTGCGTGTCCTGCAGTACAACCGTAAAGACTGAAAAACGGTGCCATGGAGAGACCGGTTGCGGCTGCCTTCACAAACCGCCGACGATTTAATAATTGATTTTGAGGTCGTGAATTGCTCGTCGATCGAGAATTATCAAATCGCAATAGCTGCTCCAACATTTTCTTCAAATATAAAGTGAGATTAGCACATCACTCACATAGCGGTTCTTTGCCCACCGTTCGACCCATAAGCCGTCTTATTAGCAGATACGCGGGACAAGGCATTGCAACTCGCCACATAGATCGTTCAGTCACTGCTTAGCCATTGTTTTATCTCTTCACTTTGCTCACCGTGTAATGGTGCTTTCGATGACGGTGCGTAAGCCCCTGCCCCGGCCAGCCGAAAAGGCAGGGTCGGTACATCAACACCACCATCAGTGGTTTGTATAAAGCCACGTGCTTTCACCTGCGGCGATGCCAGTGCTTCCGGCAGACTGCGCAATCGTGCTGATGGAACCCCCGCAGCTTGTAAAATCGGCTCCCACTCTTCTGCCGTGTTCTTTGCCAGTTCTTCTTCTATTTCCATTGCCAGCTCAGACGCATGAGTCCTGCGCACATCGCGTTGCACATAACGCGGATCAGTGAGCCAGTCCTGTCGACCCAGTGCATAAGCCAGACTTTTAAAGTGCGACTCTTCGTTTACCCCCAATGACATAACACCCTCTTTGCAGGGGAAGCTGCCTGCACCCGGAGACCGACTGTTTGCCAGATTGCCGCGGCGCGCGGGTGCATTACCGGTCTTTAGATAATCGGTTACCGATGAGCTCATTAATGACAAGCCGGTTTCAAGCATGGAAACATCAATGAAGCTGCCCTCACCGGTCGAGGCACGCTCGTACAGTGCTGCTGAAATGGCGAAAGCTGCAGCGAGCGCAGTACCGTAATCAAGCACCGGGGCACCTGTACGTATGGGCCCGCTTTCCTGTGTACCGGTCGCTTCCATTAAACCGCAGGCAGCCTGAACATTGACATCGTAAGCCGCGGTATTTTCCTGCGGACCACCGCGTCCGTAGCCTGTCATGCTGCAGTGAATTAAGTGTGGATGCCGGGTGGCCAGACTTTCTTCATCCAGCTGTAACCTGCGCATTGTATTGGGCACATGGTTTTCAACCAGTACATCTGCGCGCTTTAATAACTGATGAAATCTATCAATGCCATCATCTGTCTCCAGATCAAGTGCGATGGATTTTTTACCGGCCCCCTGAGTCAGGTAGGAGGTACTCATTCCGCCACTTGCGGCCTCTGTGTCTGTGCCTCCGCGGTGTCGGATTGCATCGCCTTTGGTTACAGACTCGACCTTGATCAACTCAGCACCCAGCAAGCCCAGATAATAGGAACAGGCGGGCCCCGCCAGAACATGTGTAAAGTCAACGACCAACAGGCCCGAAAAGGGATGAGTTTTCGACATGCCAGCCCCGCTTTTCCGACGAAAAGGTGAAATAGGTTTATACGCGGCTCGCAGAATTAAATCTGCGCCGAATTTTGTTTAGTTTCTGAACCTTATCGGGTTTATAATCGGCGTTCAAACTATTAGCGCACCGCGCCCTATTTGAACCCTTGGAGGGACACAATGAAATTCGCAAAAGTTATTGCCACCAGCGTCGCCGCAACAGCAATGCTGGCAAGTGCAGCGGCTTCGGCTGCGTATCCTGAGAAACCCGTCAAAATCATGGTTGGATTCTCAGCTGGTGGCGGCACCGACACTACCGCCCGTGGCTTCGCATCTTACATGCATGAAGCACCCAGCATGAACGGCCAGCCGGCTTATATCGTGAATCTGCCAGGCGCGTCCGGCCAGAAGGCAGCCAAAGCAGTTCTCGACGAAGATGCTGATGGCTACACACTCTACATGATTAACATCGGTACATTCATCGCTGGTGAACTGGCTAAAGGCGAAGAACGCCCGTATCACATCCCTGAGGCTTTTGTGAATCTCGGTTGTGCATCGCAGCTGGTAACTTCGTTGCAGGTGCATGCATCAAACGAAGCTTCATCAATGGAAGAGTTTATCGCCAATGCCAAAGCTTCTGGTAAAGAAATCACCTGGGGTACTTCGGGCGCTGCAACAATGCACGCTACTATCGGCCACCTTTTCTTCGACACGCATGGTATTAAGCATAAAAAAGTACCTTTCAAGGGCGGATCAAAAGCACGTGCAGCCCTGGTTTCACAGTCAGTTGAAGCTGTCTTTGGCGGCGTAAACACAGTAGTAGGTTTTGAAGATGATATCCGCGCACTGGCCTCTGCCGGCGCCGAGCGTGACCCAATGGCGCCTGATCTTGCTACTTTTAAAGAGCAAGGTACCGATGGCATCGACTTTACTGGTTTAATGTGCCTGTTCGGCGCAGCGGGTGTACCGGATGATGTGAAAGAAAATGTCGGTGCAGCGATTGCACACATCGCAGAGCTGAAAGGCTATAAGCGATATATGTCAGGCAACGATCTGGCTTCTTTTTACACTGACTCTGCTACAGCGACTGCTGCTCAGGACACCATGTTTGAAGTGATGGGTCCGGTAGTAAAAGAAATCATCGCTAACCAGTAAGCTTAGTCAAAGTTGTAACCACACTGAGGCAAGCCCGACCGGGCTTGCCTCTTTTTCGTCCGGCAAAAGCTTGCTGCTGACGTCAAATCAATCGCTGAAGTCGGATCGATTACAGGTACAGACACATGGACAGCCGCGAATACAAAATCAAAGTGGAATACGGGGTTGCTGCCGTGGTCCTTTTGATTGGTGTCTTTTTTATCTTTCAGGCATTCACCATAGACACCTCGCGTGAGTCGGTCGGGCCGCGTACTCTTCCAATGATTCTTGCTGTATCGCTGGTGCTGGGTGGACTGTGGCTGGCATTGCGAGCATACCGCGGTAAGATAGGTGAATTAAAAGAAGGCTACGGCTTTCTGGAAAGTGATATTAAAAGAATTTTTTTAGTAGTGGCATGTGGCGTTTTGTTTGTAGTAACTTTTTGGGGGTTTGGTTACTTTCTGGCGGTGATCGTGACCTTAATTGCCATGCTCCTGACCTTCGGCGTTCGCAACTGGATTGCAATGATTGTTGGTGCGATCGTGTTGGCTGTTATCTTCCAGTGGGTTTTTATGGGTGTAATGCTGTTGAATGACCCCAAAGGCGCACTAGTTGATATGCGACCCTATACAAACTGGATCAGCGGAGCTAAATAGTTGCAAAGCCAATGTGCAGGTGTAGAAGAATTTTTTGAATCACTGGGATTCCTGTCGATATTCTTCGACATCTCCTGTGGTTTTGTCACTCTGTTTAACGACCCGTTCGCACTTATATTTGTGGTGCTTGCAGCTTTTGTCGGGATCATTTTTGGTGCGCTTCCAGGCTTAACAGCTGCTGCCGCCATTGCAATGATGCTGCCTATTCTAATTGCATATAACGATGAAATCGGTGGCCTTGCAGGTCTCGCATTTCTGTATGTCATTGGTAAATCCGGCCGCTACGGCGGCTCTATTGCCGCAATACTATTTAATACACCGGGCACCGCAGCATCCGCGGCAACTATGCAGGACGGCTACCCGATGACTCAAAACGGCAAAGCCGGTAAAGCGCTAAAGACTGCTACCGTCTCCTCTGCCTATGGCGACTACTTCGGTGAGCTGGTACTAATCTTCGGCGCTGTATATATAGCGGCGTTCACCCGTCAGTTCGGCCCGCCAGAAAACTTTGCAATCTACTTAATGGCATTTGTTGTCATTGGCTCCGTGGTAAGCGATAGCATTATTAAAGGTATTCTTTCGACTCTGTTTGGCGCTGTGATTGGTTTGATTGGTGAAGACATCATCACCGGTCAATTCAAGATGACCATGGGTATTGATGAACTGGAATCCGGCATGGCGCTGGTACCACTGCTGATTGGTGTTTTTGTTATCTCTGAAGTAATTATCCAGGCTGAGAAGGCCGCCAAGGCCACGGCAATTAACCTGGCACCAGACAAAGTAGATGATCCCACTGCACACTACTTCACCTGGGCCGAGTTCAAACGATGTTTTCCATTGATGTTCCGTTCTTCAATCTATGGATCACTAATCGGAATGATGCCCGGGCTTGGTTCTTCGGTCGCATGCTTTGTCGCCTATGGTGAAGAAAAACGACGTGCCAAAAACAGCGCTGAATGGGGCACCGGAGTCGTTGAAGGCGTTGCTGCACCTGAATCAGCTAACAACGCGGTGTCTGGCCCGTCTATGATTCCGTTGCTAACACTTGGTATTCCAGGTTCAACCATTGCCGCTGTACTAATTGGTATGTTTCTGGTGAACGGATTACAGCCTGGACCGAGCATCTTTGCAACAGAACCACCGTTGTTCATGGGTGGCCAGTTAATCAGCCCGCGAGAATTTATCTTCGGCATCTTTGCAGCCGGACTGATCGGTATAGCCTGTTATGCACTTATCGGATATTTTGCAGCGCCTTTTATCGGCCGGGCAATCGCACTCCTGCCAACACAATATCTCTATCCGTTCATCTTCATGACTGCACTTGCCGCGAGCTATTCATCGCGAGCATCAATTTGGGATGTGGGCTTTGCAATATTGTTCGGGATAATTGGTTACGCCATGCGGCGAACGAATTTTTCCGCTGCAGCCTTTATTATTGCTTTCGTTTTAACTTCCAGTATGGAAGAGGCCTTCCGACAATCAATGATCATCTCGGACAAAGGGTTTCTGGTATTCACAAGCTTTGAGTACCAGGGTAAATTTTCCTATGCACCTATATTCCTGATCATTGGTGCAGCAGTAGTACTTTTTCGCACCTGGTCTTCTTACCGCGCCAGAAAAACCACAGAGCACTAAGGCGCGCTATGGCCGCGATTGATGCCCGATTCCTGCCAATATTCGCATTCGGGCTAATTGGAGGTATTGCGGCATTCATTATCGGTGTACCAATGCCGTTCATGTTGGGTGGTATTGTTGGCGCTGCGAGTTTTGTGCTTTGGTATGAGCGCAACGAAAAAAAGCTGCCAAAACTATCTCGTTGGGTACGTTTGGTATCCATGTCCATCATTGGTGCGATGATTGGCTCGCGCTTCTCGCCCGAGCTTTTCACCCTGTTACCGCAGTTCTGGATCTCCGGCTTAGCGTTAATTCCATTTATCCTGCTCGCTCACGGCGGCAACTACGCAATCATGCGCGGGCTTGGAGGTTACGACAAGCTTGACGCCTATTTTGCAGCTCTGCCCGGTGGCATTATTGATTCCGCGGCACTGGCAGAGGAGGCAGGCGCTGATCTTCGCGTCGTCACCGCACAACACTTTATACGCATCATATTAGTCGTGACCTCAATCCCCCTGCTCTTTCTTTTTATTAAAGGCGACGCAGTGGGTTCGCTGGCAGGGCTGTCTCTTGCCACCACTGACTATGACTTTATCGATATAGCATTACTGTTTGCGATCGCGCTGACAGGTTTGTTCATAGGTCAGCTGACCAAACTGCCGGTATCGCATATGCTCGGCCCACTGTTGCTTTCGCTTGCACTGTCAGTTGGAGGTGTAGTAGAAATTGCCATTCCACCATGGCTCGGGCATGCCGCACAATTCACGGTGGGCACCGCACTTGGTGCGCAGTTTTCAGGAGTATCGCGTCGGCTGCTGGTACGCGGACTGGGTATGGGCTTG
Organism: uncultured Granulosicoccaceae bacterium; assembly: GCA_964409445.1. Taxonomy (GTDB): domain Bacteria; phylum Pseudomonadota; class Gammaproteobacteria; order Granulosicoccales; family Granulosicoccaceae. Next base: position 5,363 of record CAYPDN010000073.1, on the reverse strand, counting down.
CTTGCCGGGGGATACATGTTACTCCTTGCGGCTGCTTTTGCATTAATTCTGGTGCAGTTCGTACCGGCAGATTTTGGCGCGATGTTTATAAGCTTTGCCGCCGGAGGTTTGGCCGAAATGAGTTTGATTGCACTATCACTTAACTTTAATCCTGTGGTTGTGGCACTGCACCACCTGGTTCGAATTCTTTTGACTGTTTACGTCGGAAATTTCTTATCGCGCAAGGTGTTTAAACTTGTCTAATGTATTTATCAGGACCGACAGAGAACCAATATAAATGACAACAGAACTGACACTACCAACAGACAAAATGCTGGCCCGAGTCATCGGTGCTGCAGGCCATGTGATTTTCAATAACCCTGAGCGTTACAACGCCGTGTCACTTGAAATGTGGGACGCGGTGGAGTTGGCTTTAACCACCTTTGCAGAAGACGATCAGGTTCGAGTGGTTATTTTGTCCGGTGAAGGCGGCAAGGCATTTGTCTCTGGTGCCGACATTTCAAAATTTGAGAAGGAACGCGGCTCTAAAGACGCGACCGATCATTACAACGCTCGACTCAAAGTTGTTTATAACATCATTGAAAACTACCCCAAACCCACCATCGCCATGATCGACGGTCATTGCATCGGTGGCGGGCTTAACCTGGCAGCCTGCACTGATTTCCGTATTGCATCAGCCAAATCACGCTTTGCCATGCCAGCCGCCAAACTGGCGCTTGGTTATCCGTTCGATGCCATCCGTCGCCTGGTAAATGCAGTCGGTGCTGCCTCTGCGAAACAACTGATGTTCACTGCCAAATCAATTGATGCAGACGCTGCACTTCGCTTAGGGCTGGTACAGGAAGTCGTAACTGAAGGCGCGCTTGCTGAACGCGTGACGGAGCTTGCCGGCAACATAGCAGACAATGCACCGCTGACTATTCGTGCGATGAAGTATATCGCTACTCAGGTGATGCACCCTGATCCGTCAGCTCGTGATCTCAAAGGTTGCGATGAAATGGTGGCTGCGTGTTTTGCCTCTGAGGATTACGTTGAGGGCCGCACGGCATTTATGGAAAAACGAAAGCCGGCTTTTAAAGGCAAGTGAGTCCTGCTGTTAGGTGAGTCATGCTTTTTACGTGCGCACAGGCAACTAAACAATGCCGGTCAACAACACTAATCCGGTTGCCTGAGTCCGGCACATCTGACATTATTAAAATCAGCCTGTGATTGCGAAGGTATCCTGCTGATGAAAACACCCGTTGATCCCCTGCCCCATGTACGCGTATCAGGCACTGCCCGGGATTGTGGCATCAGCCTCGGCAATACGATCCAGGACCGCATAGAACATTCCCTGCAGACCTACCAACGTACTTTTGAGCTATGTGATATCAGCTGGGCACAAGCTACAGACAAAGCCCGCGGTTGTCGCGAAATTGTAGCGCAGCATTGTCCGCACCTTCTGGAAGAGCTAGAAGGACTCGCAGAAGGCAGTGGTTTTGATGAAGAATCGCTGTTTACATTGAATTGCCGCACTGAAATTCTGCCATCTGATTTTTTAGTCAGAGTGATGGCCAAAGATGCAACGTTTAACAGTGCAGATTCGCAAACAGACTTAAGCCACGCAAATGAGTGCACTTCATTCGCGTTCGCCACTGAACAATCCTCCGTTTGGCTGGCGCAGAACTGGGACTGGGTTGGCATGCAACGCAAAGCACTGGCGGTTGTAGAATCACGACCAACTAATCGTCCAGCCTACATCACTGTGACTGAAGCCGGAATGTTGGCAAAGATAGGTATCAACGATAAAGGGCTTGGTGTAACCCTTAATATATTGCGTTCACATGATGACGGCCAACAGCCGGGCATGCCAGTACACTTTTTGTTACGCGCTTTGCTCGACTGTGGCAGTGTTCAGGAAGCCTGTGACTTCGCATCATCATTGCCGTTTGCAAGCTCAAGCAATGTAATGATTGCCCAAAGTGCAAGCGCTGGCCAGCGCGCTGAGATTGCGAGTATTGAACTGTCTCCAGACGGATGCAAAATTCTGCAGCCAACTGATGGCAGCTTATGTCATACCAATCACTTTCTTCACCCTGAACTTGCAGCCAATGACGCAGGCCTTGAAGGGAATATCTCAACCGTACGTCGCCTGGAAAGAGCGCAGGCAAACGTAGCAAAGCTTAAAGATATGAATGACATTACGCATCTATTAAGCGATACATCAGATGGCGCTGAATCTATCTGCAGATTTCCCGATACGTCGCTGCCTGAAATTGCACAGTTAGAAACTGTAACAGGCGTTGCGATGAACCTGACTGACAAAGTTCTATGGGTGACCGGGGCACAACCGAGCATTAGTGAATTTAAAGAGCACCGACTGGAACAGTGATCCGGCACCTGTTGTCGGATCAGCACGCAGCCCACACACAAAACGCATACATACCATACAACAGACACACAACGGAAATCTCTGAACATGCCTGTAATACCGGAAATCAATGCCTTTGCCTCAGAGCTCACTGCCATCAGGCGCGACTTTCATGAACACCCGGAACTCGGCATGGAAGAAGTCCGCACCGCCGGTATTGTCGCCGACCTTCTAAAGCAATGGGGTATTGAGGTGCATACAGGGATAGGAAAAACCGGCGTAGTCGGTGTACTGGAAGGCAAAAAATCGGGACGCACCATCGGTTTACGTGCAGACATGGATGCGTTACCCATTGAAGAAAAAACTAATCTCCCGTTTGCGTCCAAAACCCCGGGTGTTATGCACGCCTGCGGTCACGATGCACACACTGCCATGCTACTGGGTGCCGCACGCTACCTGGCCGAATCAAAGCAGTTTGATGGCAAAGCTGTATTTATTTTCCAACCCGCAGAAGAAGGCCTGGGCGGGGCAAGAGCAATGCTCGCAGACTCCCTGTTCGATAAATTTCCCTGCGATGAAATCTACGGCATGCACAATAGCCCGAACGGCCAGCCCGGAACGGTTGGAGTAAAACCGGGAGAGGCTATGGCAGGTGCAGATTTTTTCGATATAACCGTAAATGCCTCAGGTGCACATGCGGCCATGCCTCATGAGTCTATTGACCCGATTGTCATTGCCAGCAGCCTGGTACAACAACTCCAGACTATTGTCAGTCGCAACGTACCTCCGACAGAACCACTGGTATTGTCCGTCACCCAGATACACGCAGGGGCTGCCTACAACGTGATCCCTTCCGACTGCGTTATCTCAGGCACTATGCGTTACTTCAGCACTGAGTTAGCCAACACGGTACGCCAGCGCATACAAGAGCTGTGCGCCGGCACAGCGGCAGGCTATGGTGTAGAAATCGAATACGATAACCGGGAAATCTTCGATGTGCTGGTTAACGATGACAAACTATCGCAGGTAATGCTGGACATTGCTGCTGATGTCGTCGGCAAAGAAAATACCGAAGTCACTCAGGAGTTAGTCACAGGCTCAGAAGACTTCGCAGATATGCTGCGTGTCATACCCGGTGCTTACTGTACCGTGGGCCACGAGGGAACACTGCCGTTACACAACGACGGTTTTTTTCTGGACGAAAGCATACTGCCAGTTGGTGCGTCTATTTATGCGCGTTTGATAGAGCAGCGAACAACAGTCTGACAGATTCCAGATGGTAAAGACGCACTTATAACTTACTTCAAATACATCAGGTGAATACCATGCAATTATCAAAACTCCCGTTTGATACCGATGCCATGTTAAAGGGCCTGAAACCCTGGATTGAGTGCGAGAGCCCCACTTACGATGCGGCCGCAGTTAATCGCATGATGGATCTTGCCTGTTATGATTTAGGTGCAATGGGTGCAACTGTCGAGCGTATTCCCGGTCGCCTTGGCTTAGGCGACAGTGTCCGTGCCAAACTACCACACCCAAACTTCGGACAACCCGGCATTCTGATTTCAGGGCACCTGGACACAGTTCATCCAATAGGAACACTGGAACAACTGCCCTTCAAACACGAAGGTGGCAAGTGCTGGGGGCCGGGCATTCAGGATATGAAAGGTGGTAACTATCTTTCCCTTGAAGCGATACGGCAATTACAAAAAGCCGAAGTGTCAACACCGCTGCCTGTCAGCGTGCTTTTCACACCCGATGAAGAAATTGGCACACCAGCCACCCGCGAGTTAATTGAGGCCACCGCCAAACAAAACAAGTACGTGCTGGTACCGGAACCTGCCACTTCCGATGGCGGAGTGGTCTGGGGTCGCTATGCAATCGCGCGCTATGATCTTAAAACAACCGGTGTACCGATACACGCAGGCGTAGATCCAAGGCTGGGTCAGTCCGCGGTAAAAGAAATGGCCAGAAGGCTGATACAGATTGAAGATATGACCACTGATGACTGTACCTTTTCAGTCAGCTGCATCCGCGGTGGTGAGTGGGTGAACTGTGTTGCGTCTGAATGCACAGCTCAGGCATTGTCGATGGCTAAAACACAACAGAATCTCGATCAGGGCGTGCAGGCAATGCTCGCACTGAATGACAGTGAATCAACCATTAAGTTTACTGTCAGTCGTGGTGTTACGCGCCCTGTGTGGGAACCTGATGATGGTACCCGCGCACTTTACGAACATGCTGAGTCTCTTGCTAAAGACCTCGGATTCGCACTGCCACCTCATATGTCTGGAGGCGGATCAGACGGTAATTTCACCGGTGCTATGGGTATTCCCACCCTCGACTCCCTTGGTGTACAGGGTGCCGGATTGCATACACTGAATGAACACATCGAAGTTGAAAGCCTTGCTACCAGAGGGCAATTGATGGCTGGACTATTAATGACTCTGAGCTAGTGATCTGAGATGTTTATAGTTGCACACCGCCCGACATTCAGCCAAAGCTAGCATGGCTATACACTTAAGGAAACCTAAATCAATTATTCAATAGATTTCATCAGTTGCGGTCGATACAGGCTCGCTGACAATTGCAATAGAAGACATCGTTAAAGCTGGTTTTAGTTCGGTGTCTACCCTTCCTAACGGTGCGGTGTGCTCAACAACCATCAGTATGAAAAGAGAGAAGATCGAAAGCGATTTCGAGTCTGGAACCATTACAGCCACACAATACGACAACGTCGAAGTGACAATAGTGTTGTAAAAATGTACTAAGTCCAGGGGCTCCATTCGTGTCCCTTGAACGGTGATTTCTGATTCCCAACTATTTGAAACGAGCAGATAGACTTTGCAAGTCATAAAAACGCTTTACGTTCACGCGTCTGCTTCAGCTGATCATTCTCATTCCCCGACTCTCGCCCAAGTCTATCTAACTTAGCAGCTTCAACGGACGGTTCGTGCCGAGACTGTGTCAAAAGTATCAAGTAAAATCAACATGTCTGTCTGCTGGAAAAAAG
>CAYPDN010000072.1:8611-13096 GCA_964409445.1 uncultured Granulosicoccaceae bacterium | reverse complement strand
CGCGCATGGTGCCTAAGGTGCGCTGGACCCCTGTGCAAGGCAAAACGCAGCGCCACTTCGATGACTTACTGATTGGAGCCACTCGAACACTTCCTCGCAAGATCACTGACTGGCTCGAGCCGTGGGATCTGGAAAATCTGGTGCCCTATACCGAAGAATATTTGAGTGGTTTTCAGAGTGAGGTTTATCAGGTAGCGCTTGATGAAGGCTTTAGTCATGCGGAGCGTGTGATGAAGCAGGCAGTGAGGCGCGATGTGCAGCATGCTATCGGTGGTGATCAGCAGCGTATACATCGGTCTCATACTCACCACTCAAACACGACTTTTAAACATTTGTTGCTGCCACTTTGGACAGCGGCGTTTACGTTTAAAGGTAAAACCTATCGATTTGTAGTTAATGGTCGCAATGGCAAGACGCGTGGAGAGAGACCCTACAGTGTCATTAAAATAGCCATCGCAGGTGTTGCCGCCGCGGCAGTTATTGGTACTGTACTGGTAACCTTTCAGTCGGGTACGATGGGTAGAGTCGTAGTCGACCGGCCGATATTTTATGATGATCGATTCGATCGCCAACGCTGGTAGCGAGCCTTTTCGCAACCTTCCCGGCCCTGCTTGATCTGCTCTGGTTCAGCTGTCTGAGGTCCTGGTTGTATCGAACAAGGTTCGGAACCCGGTGCTTCACTTAATTCAACACCCCGGATTATTGCTCTCGCATCTGTGCTGTGACGAGGTAGAATCTGGTGATAACTTCCTCGTGGAATTACTGCTATGTCTGCCGCCAATGTCTCCGTTGTTGATCATCCGCTGGTACAGCATAAACTGACACTGATGCGTCGCACCAAGGCGTCGTCGTCCACCTTTAGAACGCTGCTGCGTGAAATCAGTCATCTGCTGGCTTATGAAGTCACGCGCGACCTGCCGCTGGAAGACATTGAAATTGAAACTCCGCTAACTAAAACAAAAGCGCCGGTGCTGGCTGGTAAAAAGCTTTGCCTTGTGTCAATTCTGCGTGCAGGGAATGGTTTGCTTGAAGGTATTCTCGATCTTATTCCTTCTGCGCGAGTAGGGCACATTGGTCTGTTCCGTGACCCTGAAACACTGAAAGCGGTTGAGTACTACTACAAGATGCCGTCTGAGCTTGGACAGCGGCTGGTGATTGTAGTCGATCCAATGTTGGCTACGGCGAACTCTTCCATTGCAGCAGTCACCAGATTAAAGGAGGGAGGAGCTGTCAACCTGCGCTTCGTCTGTTTGCTGGCAGCGCCTGAAGGTATTGAGGCTTTTCATAAAGCCCATCCGGATGTACCTGTTTATACCGCAGCCATCGACGACTACCTGGACGATCACAGCTACATTGTGCCGGGTCTCGGAGATGCAGGGGACCGAATCTACGGGACGAAGTAGCAGCGGCCCACGAGCCAGGTTCAGCGTCGATGTTAATGGATGATTCTGCATTTTCTGCTGTTGGGAGAGTGTACGGTGCAGCTGCGTTCAAGCGTCTTAAAGAGGCACATGTCTGTGTTGTTGGAATTGGTGGAGTTGGTTCCTGGGTGGCTGAGGCGTTAGCTCGCAGTGGTGTTGGAGAGATGACGCTTATCGATCCTGATGATATCTCGACCACCAACATCAACCGACAGGTTCATGCAAACATTCAGACCGTTGATAACTCCAAAGTAGAGGTTATGCAGCAAAGAATAGCGCTGATTAACCCCGACTGCGTTTGTCATGCGATCGATGACATGCTGGTGGTTAAGAATATTGAAAAGTACATTGATGCACGGTTCGATTTTGTCATTGATGCGATGGATTCCATTCTGTTTAAGGCTGCATTGATCAACTACTGCAAGCGCGGCAAAATTCCGGTTATTACTATAGGTGGTGCTGGCGGACGCACTGATCCAACCAAGATAGCTATTGCCGATTTAAGTAAAACCTGGAACGATGCGCTGGCAGCTAAAGTGCGGCAACGGCTGCGATCAAAACATGGCTTTAAGGTGCGTAAGCGATTCCGCGTTGAGTGTGTGTTCTCCACAGAACAGGCACGCTACCCGACAGCAGATGGTGAGGTGAGTTACCACAAGCCCGGTTTAGCTGGTGCAACGCTCGATTGTGATTCTGGTTACGGATCACTGGTAAGTGTGACTGCAAGTTTTGGATTTATAGCCGCTGCCCGGGTGATGAATAAACTGGTGAGCTAGGTCAGATGCCTGCTGGTTTTTTAGTTTCCATAACATTATGAATGGTATTCAATGGTTGAATTTAACCCGGTAAACCTCGTCCACAATGAGGCCCCGACGCTCACCGGTTGGAGTACCGCGCAAGGTCATTCATCTGTATTGTTTTTTACCCATGGCAATGGTTTGTGCGGTCGCACTTATCAGCCAATGCATGAGTTACTCGCACAAAAATATGATTTGCTGATGCTTGACATTCCAGGTCATGGTCAAACACCGGATTCCGAATTTGTCGGCTGGAAGCGTACGGCAGAATACTTAAGGCATGGCATCGCATCATCTGCCGGCTTTATTGACGGGCGAGATCTTCATGCGGTGGGCCATAGTTTGGGTGGCTTGTTGTCGATGCTTGCACAAGCTGCGAATCCGGGATTATTCAAATCTATGGTGATGCTTGATCCGGTAATCTTTCCGCCACCTCTGTTGTTGCTAATGACTATCGTACGCAAAGTTGGTTTGACCAATGTATTTCACCCGTACGTAAAACCAACGCTGCGTCGCAGAAACGGCTGGCAGAATAAACAACAGGCATTTGAGTATTTTCACAAGCGCAAGATCTTCAGGAACTGGACTGACGAGGCGCTTGAAAGCTATGTGCAACACGCATTGCAGGAAGAAGGCGCTGAGGTTCGACTGTGTTGTGAGCCTGAGCTTGAGGCAAAGTGGTTCGGCACACTGCCAGAAAAGTTGTGGCCGTCAATTAAAAAGCTTCAGGGCCCGGTTAGCATTTATATGGGCCAGGAGACTTACCCGTTCTCGCTGCGTGCCGGCAGGTTTGCCAAAAAAGTCAATCAATCTATTGATCTTTCAATTGTTCCCGGCGGACATTGTTTTATGCAGGAGCATCCGCAGGATGCTGCAGAATATGTTTTTGCAGCGTTAGATCGCCATGCCAGATTGTATGCCGCTTAATTAAATACCAGGTGACAAATAGTTTTGCTTCCAGACGTCAGCAAGATGGGTGGCGGTGCGGTTTGATACTTCATCAAGCTGACCGCGACAGCGGCTTTCAGTATCGAATTCATCATCAAAGCCATTTGCGATCGCCACCTCTACCCATGCTGCACACTGGATATAGTCGACCTTTGTGCCGAGGCCATCGTGAAATAAGTTAGCCATCGTGTATTGCGCGTGAGGATGCCCTTGTTCCGCCGCAAGCTTGTACCACTTGAATGCCTCACTGTAGTCAGTTGGTATGCGATTGCCTTCGTGATAAAGAGAACCGAGTAGAGTCTGGGCTTCCGCATGGCCTCTCTTTGCAGCTTTTGAGTACCAGAGTTTAGCTTTGTCAAAGTCGCGTTGAACCCCGAGACCTTCGCTGTACAAGTAGCCAAGTTTCTGTTGCGCATCGAGATTGCCTTGCGCGGCTGATTCCAGCCACCATTCACGGGCGTTGAAATAGTCTTTGTCTACACCCTGGCCGGTATAGAAAAGTTTACCCAGTTCATACTGAGCCTGGCTGTCACCTTTCAACGAAGCTAGTTCAAACCAGAGTTTTGCTTTTGCGGGATCTTTCTCAACCCGTGGTGTGCCGCTTGCGTACGCCATTCCAAGTGCTACCTGTGACTTCAGGTCGCCGCGTTCTGCACGCAAGGTAGCAAGAGTTATGTTCAAAGTTTCCTGTTCCGGCTCAGGTTTTTGAATTGGCTTATCTTTCAGAACAGGCTCTTCGGGTTTATCAAAATTTGCTATCGGTATTGTTTTTGGTATTCCCTCTACACCGTCCGCGGTGATCGGTTGTATGTCAATCTCCGGGGTAGCGGCCGGGGTAGCGACTGGGGTAGCGGCTGTTTCAGGAATGTCTGCGGCTACTGTCTGAACAGGAACTTGTTCATTGCTGTCGACTTTATCTGCAGTGCCACACGCGCTGAGTATGATTGTTGCGGCGATTGTAGTGGCCATTTTTGCGGCCATTGTAGCGGTTACTGGCATTGACAATTTTTCAGTGTTGAAGTGCCTGGTGAACTTAACTTTGCTGATAGTGCAGCGCATTTTCTGCTCCTGCTTGCGGCGGATTGTAAAATTTTACTGCACAACACATTTACGAAAACCGACAATCCGGCAATTTTTTAGATTTGGCGTATATCTTTGGCACATACGGGTAGGTAGGTGCGGACTCTGTCAGGCTATGCCGGCATCAAGACTTGCGGCCATTAACGTTCCCAGTGATTCGCACTGCGCTATAAAATCAGTTTGATATTCGCCATGTAGTAATAGCGGATCACAGATAGCGCGCCAGCGTAAACCGGTGA
>CAYPDN010000072.1:0-8511 GCA_964409445.1 uncultured Granulosicoccaceae bacterium | reverse complement strand
TATTCGCCATGTAGTAATAGCGGATCACAGATAGCGCGCCAGCGTAAACCGGTGATAATACGTTCTGCGGCTGTGATAGTGCCAGTACCATCAAGTCCCGCGCGGACATATAGCGCGTACGGCATGCCTTGTTTTTTTTCAAGAACCGGATAGTAGATTCGGTCAAAGAAATCTTTCAAAGCACCGCTCATATAACCGAAGTTCTCGGTTGTGCCGAGTATAATTCCATCCGCTTGTAGAACGTCATCAGCGTTTGCTTCAAGCGGTGGGATATGTTTTGTTTCTACAGAATCGATATCCGGATGCCTGCACCCAACTAGCGTAGCGGAGGCTAGCGCTTCGGTATTAACCGATGGTGTATTGGCAACTATGAGAAGACGTTTCATTAACGTATTTCCTGCTTGGTATTACACAAACCACTGGTACACCTTTTTTAATTTGCAACACATAATCGGCGAATTTTCCTTCCTTGTTTTGTGAGAGCAGGTTGCCGCGACAATCACGGGCCAGGGTTGAGTGTTACATCATATTTCCCTGCAAATTGCTGACTCAGTGTTCGCGTGATCAATAATATATAGTTATTATATACAAGCGCTGTTTAAAAAACGCCTTTAAGCCTGCAGATCACTTTAATGGATAAAAACTACTCACTTCAGCACAGTATTTTTCTTAGCTGTGCGTTTGCGTTGTTGATCTGGTTTATCAAGCTGTTTGAGTCTGTGTTTGGTGTAAGTTTCTCTCATATGGGGGTGTATCCGCACACCGCCAGCGGATTCTTTGGCATTTTGACTGCGCCGCTAATTCATGGATCCCTGAATCATACATTAGCGAATACCCTGCCCATATTGCTGCTGGGCAGCATGCTATTTTACGGTTACCCGAAATCACGCTGGTGGGTGTTGTCAGCGGTATGGGTAATGTCAGGGCTTGGAGTATGGTTATTTGCACGGTCCAGTTATCACATTGGTGCAAGTGGTATAACCCACGGATTATTTTTTTATTTATTTGTCGCAGGAATTTTGCGGCGCGACAAACGTTCCAGTGCTTTATTGATGATTGCATTTTTTATGTACGGCACTATGTTCTGGACGATATTCCCGCAAGCACCCAGCATTTCGTTTGAGTACCATTTATTTGGCGCTATAAGTGGTGTGTGTTGCGCAGTGCGTTGCAGTCACTGGGACCCAATGCCGGTAGAAAAAAAGTACTCATGGGAAATTGAAACTGCTGAAAATGATTTGGACGAAGAAGATCCTGTTATTGGTGATCAGTGGAAGACTGCAGTGGTTGAGAATTCAGAGCTTGAAACCGCGAATGGAAAATACAAACGGGTTTTCTGAAACCACCGCCGCTTAGTCTTCCTTTATACCGCCGAACACATCAATCATTGCAGGAAACAGCGTTGAAAACTCCAGAGCCATCAGAGTAACGTTGCTATCGAATACTGCTCGTGCATCAAGATCTGCTACATCTGAACCATCATCAGGAGCGGTGTCAGTAAATTTGATTTTGTGAAACACAAACTCTTCATCGAGTACGAAAGACAGTGTCTCCTGTGATTCCAGTGCCATGCGGGTAACTTGCTTACCGGTAGTAGAGAGCGCTTTTATCTCATCACTACTCAGGTCCTGCTTGTTACAGCGTATGTAACCTGCGATCTCGTTGTCATCCTGCAAAACGCATTCGTCACCAAGTTCCAGACCTTTCGGTACTTTGCGAGTCCCTTTAAGCCAGCGGGTAAACAACGGTGCCTGACCAACATCAGTTTGAACAGGTTTAATCGGCAGCTTGTCGACCGATTCACGTAGCAGCGATGTGCATTGATCAACTTTTTTAATACTGGCGTTGTCCACAATCAACAATCCCTGCTCGGGCATAATAAGGACCTGTTCATAGCTTGAACGGGTAAATGCCTGCGGGGTGAGTTCCATCACCACGTTGTCTCTAATATCGAGTTTTTCCTTACCGCGAATTTTACGGTCCAGTTTTTCCTCGAGTGCCTGTATGCGCTCTGCCATGTGTTCTGCGATAACACTTGACGGCAGAATGCGCTCCTCGCGACGGGCCTTGATTAGCATAAACCCGGACGTTGCGTGCACCAATAGTTCGCTTCCTTCACCCATCGGTGGAACCCAGCCGTAGCTTGCTAACTGCCGGCTGTTAACGGTTTGAAAAGCCTGGGACTGCAGGGATTCTTCCAGCGACTCCGGGGTGAGCTTACATTTGGTCAGGAAATGAAAAACGCTGGCGGACTTGAACCACATGTGACAGGGATCCTGGTGGAATTGAGTTGTAGTGTAAAAGCGGTTTTATCAGGCGGGGCCCGGGAATTACCAGAGTCATTTGCCTGAAACGGGGAGGGGATTGTACCGGATTGATCGAGTTTGTGGCTGATTCGATGCGCCGAATAATGCAACTGCGCAGCTGCAGCTTTGTTGAACCTGCGTATCGGGATAGAAAGCTAAGGTGAGGCAGCGATTTGGTGTTTTGTGTCGGGGTTCCCGAGCGGGTTATTCGCCCACTGCCTTTTTAAACTCGTTATGATTTTCCTGATCAATCAGGTCTTCGACAACGTCCGCATACACAGGTTTTGAAAAGTAGTAACCCTGCACCTGATCGCACTTCCAGTTTTTCAGCATTTGCAGCTGTTCCTGTTCTTCAACTCCTTCTGCAAGTACTGAGACTCCCAGCTTCTGCCCCAGGTCGACTATTGAGCGGGTAATATCTGCCGCTTTGGAATCAGCACTCAGGTGTTGAATGAAAGACCGGTCGATTTTTAATTTCGAGATTGGCAACTGATTGAGGTATCGCAGTGATGTCTGGCCGCTGCCAAAGTCATCAACGGCAATTGCGACGCCGATGTCTTTAAGGCCCTGCAGTATGTCTTGTACTTTTGCAAAGTCACTTACCAATACGTCTTCGGTGATTTCGAGTTCGAGCCGTTCAGGTGATAATCCGGTTTGTTGCAAAACTGTTTTTACCAGATCGGTAAATTCGGTGCCGCGCAATTGATCGGGAGAGACATTAACTGCAATTGATGGAGCTTGCCCTGTTTCGTTTGTCCATCGCGCGGCGAATGTACATGCCTCACGCAGTACCCATTCACCGATTTCGTCCATCAAATGCAATTGCTCTGCAAGGAAGATGAAATCGTAAGGCGGTATATCACCATGCACCGGGTGTGCCCAGCGTATCAGAGCTTCAAAGCCAAGCAGTTCTTCGGTCTTGGTGCTAACTAACGGTTGATACATCAGGTAAAACTGGGTTTCGTCTATAGCGGTTCTCAAGTCGAGTTCCAGTGCAAATTTACGCTGCGCTTCTGCATCCATTTCCGGTTCAAAAGCAACCACTCGCGATTTTCCCTGAGCTTTTGCGGCGTAAAGTGCCAGATCTGCAAGGCGTGCAAGATGTTCGGTGCTGGAACTGTGCTGAGGATGCAACGCTATACCGATACTGGCTCCAACAGTAACCGAGTTGGTATCGATGTTATGCGGCTGGCTAATCTTATCAATCAACCGATTGCAGATCTCTTCTGCCTGTACCTGAGCCTGTTCGGGTGTGAAGCCAGTCAAAATCATGATGAATTCATCGCCACCAGTGCGAAACACGAGGTCCTCTTTTCTGCTGGTGCGGACTATTCTATTGGCAACTGCCTTCAGCAGATTATCCCCTGCGTTGTGGCCGAAGTTATCGTTGACTGCCTTAAATCCGTCAAGATCAATGCCTGCGATAACAACGCTCAGGCCGGTTTTATCAGCGGCTGTTAGAATTTCTGGTAGCTTGTTATTCAAGGCTCGACGATTCATCATGCCAGTCAGATCATCGTGCATGGATAAAAACGTGGCGCGGTTTTCAGCAACCTTTCTCAGTGTGATATCGGTGATCGTGCCACGATATCCTTTAAAATCACCTTGCAAGCTGTAATAAGGTACGCCGCGTACTTCAACTACAGCGGGGGTTTCTTTGTTTTGTATTTTTAGTTGGGCTTCAAACGTACCCATAGATTGACGTTCTGCTATGCGTTGCTTTATTGCAGAACTTTCCGTTGACTCGATATTAAGAACTTCCAGCAATGGCTTGCTTACAACATCTGGATTGCTGTCGCTTTTGGCATTGGCGTTGAAAAAAGTGATGATAAGGTTGTTGTCTGTTTCCCAAAGCCAGTTGGATGCAGTTTCGGCGAAATTGTGGAAGCGTTTTTCTGACAAGCGAATTTCTTTTTGCGTTTGCTCGTGTTTTTGTAGCAACTGATTCATGGAGGCTGCCAGTTCCGAGTGTTCATCGTTACTCGCAACGTCCAGCGGCCCTGCAAAGCTGATAGTGCTGTTGATTTGTGAATCCAGCGCTTTTTTAAGTTGTGCTGCACCGATTGACTCACCGTGTTCGGTATAGTTAAGTCCGAGATCTTCATCTTCAACACTAACGCGTAGCGGAGTAAAGTAGCTGATCAGCTTTAGTGTCATCCATGTAGTGAGAGTTACCAGGCAGAATATAGAAAGTACTCCACTAAGTTGTACACCGAACTGAATCAATCGTGATCCGGCTGGCAACGTTGACACCGGACCGACAAATGCCACTGCCAGTGTTCCGAATGCGCCTGCTATTCCGTGAGTAGATACAACGTCAACCGGATCATCGAGTTTAAATTTATTTAAAATCACATCACCGCTGTAAGTTGCCAGCAGTCCGCCGAGTGCGCCGACGATTATTGCTTCTATTGTAGACATCTGCAGTACGCCGGCCGTGATGGCAACCAGACTGCCGATCATACCGTTGCAGATTCTTGTAGGGTTGAATATGCCTTTGTCCAGCCAGGCACCGAGAATCATACCGGCCATTGAACCAAAAGCTGCGGCAGACAGTGTACTAATTAAAACTCGTTGCAACGCAGGATCGGAGGGTGACAGAGAGCCTCCGTTAAAACCCAGCCAACAGAATAACAGCAGCAATACACCTACCAGTGACAACACTGAACTATGGCTTGGCAGTGGTGTGGCATTGCCTTTATCGTCAAACCTGCCGGTTCGCGCGCCGAGCATAATTATGGCTGTCAAACCGGCCCAGCCACCAACACCGTGAACAACAGTCGACCCCGCAAAATCGACAAATCCCAGATCGCTGAGCCATGCTGTTACCCGGGAGTTGAATAAGTCTCCCCAGATCAGTCGCCCAACAAGTGGATAGATAAAGCCGGAGATTGCAACTGTGAGTGCAAGGTAGGCTTTGAAAGTCATACGCTCCGCAACTGCACCGGAAATAATGCTTGCGGCTGCCGCACAAAATGCTAACTGGTAGACGAATTCCATTGGCGACGGGGTACGGTCAATGGCTTGCCGTGCTTCGGTTAACGGTGGATATGCACCGTACATCAGTAAAAAGCCGAAACTCATAAAGCACACCCAGGAAACAGCAAGGTCGCTTGCATTTTTCTGGGCAACGTTGATAGAGCTTTTCGAGCGCACACGCCCGCCTTCCAGCAACAGGAAGCCAGCCTGCATCAGCAATACCAGAAAGGTGGCCAGGGTAAGCCAAAGTGTGTCTACGGCGTTTATCATCAACAGAAATATGTGTTAACTGCTAATTTATAACGGCTTATCATCGATCTGCTTTGGCGGAACGGCTTGATTGTGTGCGTGCTGCACTCACAAAATTGAGTTTTTGGAGCTGATTAACACTTAATTTTTTATCCAGGGGGAAGTTGAGTTTAATATTCCACTTGGTTATATTAAATTTGGATGTGATTCCTTTGAAGTGGAAAGCGCTTTATTAAGTTCAGTGAGTCTCTTTCAAGCCATACGTCTACAGTGGAATCCGGGTCCAGTTTTTTAAACTGATCGAACTCGCAATGCATCTGTCGCGATACCGATGCTCTGCGTTCTCACGATCAGCATGAATCATTTTCGCTTGGTGCTCGCGGCTCTCTTGCCGACAATAAAAATCACATTTTGTTTTTTAAAGCGCAGGTCTGATTTTGTGGAAGCACGATATTGCTGTGGATCCGGCTCTGCAGATTTATGTGCAGCTTTTGGTTGATCACGGGATGCATTCAATCGACGCTGTTGATAAAGCAATTGGCTGATTCGATGCGTCGAATAAAGTAATTTCAGCAACGTAGAATCAGTCATTATCGTCAGATTAAATTAAATTCGACATTTTTATTGTCATGACGTAAAAGTTGTCGTATGATCGATCTCAGATGCTGTTGACATATTAAATCACTTGCTTTAATTTATTTAAAAGCAATTGCTTTAATATAGTCTGGAGAATCTTAGCTAAAGAGTAGTCATTGGCCTGCCAGAATTTATGTATCAGAACTCATGTACAAGGTTCTATGTAGTTGAGCTTGCGGGCCATGATTGTTGATCAGAGGTGTGCACGGTGAAAACCTACCTCTGGTGATTGAATTTAATTGTACGGTCAGCGCTGGCTACAGTGTTGGCCAATTTTCTCGCAGTTACATGGAAGAGTGTACTAGTAAATGATTAAAGTTAGTCGTAGCTGGTTAGTTAGTGGGTTGTTGATCGCAGCGACTGCAGCCTATTGGGTGTCGAGTGATGAAAGATCTGCCGATACAGGCAGCAATGATCAGAACAGTGCTGATTTAACCGACGCTGATACAACAGCCGTATCGGAGCTGGAGCCAGCACAGGAGCTGGTTGCGCCATCAGACTCTCAACATACCCCATTTTCAGTTAAATCGTCCGAAGCGGTAGCCGCCGGTAGCACACCATCTGAAGAAGCAGCACCACTGCCTGCTGACCGGGAGCCGCCGGAGCTGATTGCCAATGATATTCTGACCAGCCTGTCAGCAGTTGCGGAACTCTCAGATCTTGATCATGTGCAATGGGCTGAGTTGCAGGAGCAGCTGTTAGATGCTGTATCTGCAGATGCGCAGGTTATTAGCGAACTGTTGTCACGCTATCCAAAGCTTTCATCGGGTACGGAAAAATCATTACTTCGAGAGTTACTTCGAAGCACTGATCGCCAATTGATTGAAGACACTGCGATAGCACAACTTGCTCAAGGTAATTCAAACCAAACAGGGGATTGGATCGAGCTGGTAGCGTCAGTTGGTATTAGTGATTCTGACAATCAGCAGATGATGCTGGATCAGTTAAAAACTATGCATCGCCCACAGGATATGCAGAATGCCATACGTTCGTTATTGCCGCATTCACCAAACGGACTATCTGCAAATGAAGTTGTAGATCAGCTTAAGCAGTACACAAATCACCCTGATGAGCGTATACGAATATCATCGATTCAGGAGATAGGTGAATGGGTGGGACCGGACGAAACCTATTACATTGAACAGGCATTAGCCGATCCTTCAGTGTCGATACAAGAGGCAGCCATCCTTTCTCTCTCTGCGTCTGGTATCCGCTCTGATTTGATTAAAAATTCATTGCTGGAAACGATGAAAAACGAAAACACAGATTGGAATCTGCGAATGTCGGCTTTTCGAGCATTGAA
Source organism: uncultured Granulosicoccaceae bacterium (assembly GCA_964409445.1). Classification (GTDB taxonomy): domain Bacteria; phylum Pseudomonadota; class Gammaproteobacteria; order Granulosicoccales; family Granulosicoccaceae. The sequence continues at coordinate 1,038 of CAYPDN010000072.1, read as the reverse complement.
TGATTTACCTCTCTACGGACTGGAACTGGATGCATTTAACCAGTTTCAGAATTTAAGCAGTAACCCGCCAGTCATTGGCGGTGAAGGTTGATCAACAGATCAATGTATTTCTAACCACTACAGTATAGGAACGAACATGAAATATTCATCAGTGTTTACTCTAAAACAGTGTTTGTTGAGCAATTGGATAAAAAAGCTCACGCTGGCAACCGTCATGATAATGGGAATGGGGTCTTTGCAAAGTGCCATCGCGAATTGTGTTCGCAATGTTAGCTCTTATACCAATGTGAGGAGTGCCACGAATACGTTCAGCGACCCGGTAGGCAAGCTATTCGTATCGCAACCTGCGCCGTTTATTCATGCAGAGCGCAGTGGACAAAGAATCGATAACAGTACTACCTGGTATCAGATTACCTTCAGCAGAAATACCCGTCGATTTGTACACAGCTCGAAAATCGCGAGAACAACAACCAATGGAGTAGATGAAACTGACGCAACTGTTAGTCTAAGCTCATCGTCGAGTTACCTGAATGTCAGGAGTGGCCCCGGCACCTGCCACGCCAGAAGATCCAGTCTCCGTCATGGTACGCGAGTAAAAGTAACCGGACTCACTCCTCCGTTCTACGATCACTCCCCTCAAGGTATCTGGGCCGAGCTTAGAGATGCCTCAACCGGGCGCTATATTGGTTATGTTGCCAATAGATTTTTGCGATACCCATAAAAAGGAAAGTACTGTAACTCGTGGAGTGAAGCGAAAAGTCTGGTCAACAATTCAGCGTGTACCAGTAAGCATGGAACGGGAAAGGGAGTTCCCGTCCCATGCTACCCCTCTCACACGGTAAAGTTTCGAAGTGAAATCGGGTATTTATGTCTTAAGTACCCACTAGCCCCCGGTATCTGCAACCAGTCCTTCGGCCTCAATTCCCGCAATAAGCGAATTATATTCCAAGCCAGGTATAAGCTCCTGTTGAAACAGTGCTTACCATTCCTGGTAATGTTGATTGGGGAGCACTTAAATTGAAGCGCTGAATAAAGTAA
>CAYPDN010000071.1:0-13096 GCA_964409445.1 uncultured Granulosicoccaceae bacterium | reverse complement strand
GCCACTACCCCCTCAAGATAGCGTGTCTACCAATTCCACCACGTCGGCAAGTTACAAACGATCCCTCTTATTTTAAACCACATTGACCAATGTGAGTAATTATTTAACCGTGAAATTACACCGGGGAAAGTCCATGCCTGGCGCTTTACTCAGTTTTAGGGATCGCAGGGGTGTCCTCTTCAGTGGCATCACCAGACGCCGGAGCCGATGGCACATCAGATGTGCTGTCGTTGGTCGCAGGCGTATCAGTAGCTGGCACGTCAACCTGCTGTGCAGGAACATCTACGTTATCAATAACGCTGCCTAAACCTGAAGAACTGCGCTGTGATGCAAGGAAAAACAACAGCATACTGGTACAGAAGAATGCCAGTGCAAACATGGTAGTCATTCTGGTCAGGAAAGAACCCGATCCTTTTGAGCCGAACACGGTAGCTGAAGCACCGCCACCGCCACCGAAGGCAGCTCCGGCCTCGGCACCTTTACCATGCTGGATAAGCACCAGACCGATAACCCCGATAGCGAGGAAAACATGAATGACAAGAGCGATAGTTTGCAACATGGAAGACTGATCCGTCTGAACGAATATTAAACCTGAGCCGCTGCCGCCTGGCAGATGGCAAGAAAGTCGGCGCTTTTGAGTGCGGCCCCGCCGATAAGACCTCCGTCTATGTCCGGCTTGCCGATAAGTTCAGCAGCATTAGCCGGTTTCATACTACCGCCATAGAGAATTCGCACCGCATCTGCAGTTTGCTTGTCACGGTCAGCCACAAATTCACGGATATGCGCATGAACCTCCTGCGCCTGCTCGGGACTTGCGGTAACACCAGTACCAATGGCCCAAACCGGCTCGTAAGCAATAACCGATGTGGCAAATGCATCGCTACCGCACAAATCAAATACCGCCTGCAGCTGCGCATCTACTACAGCCATAGTGTTGCCGGATTCGCGATCTTCAAGTGTTTCACCGACACAAAATATAGAGGTGAGACCAGCAGCAGTTACCGCCTTATGTCTGGCTGCGCAGGACTCATTGGTATCACCAAATAAACTGCGACGCTCTGAGTGACCGATAATCACATATTTACAGCCGTATTCTGAGAGCATTGTAGATGACACCTCACCGGTGAACGCACCGCTCTCTTCAGCACAGGCATTTTGCGCACCCAGCTTTACGGTTGTGTTATCAAGCGCGCCAGCGACATCCGCCATGTGAACGCTAACCGGACAAACCACAACATCCACCCCGGAAACCTGAGTACCGGCCACCTCGCGCGCAAGTGCGACAACACTCTCGCGAGAGCCATTAAGCTTCCAATTGCCTGCAACCAGTGGCGTGCGCATTTAGGGAATTTCCAGAATTAGGACGGATTGAATGTGTGAGACCAGACCGCGAACAAAAACCGCAACACAAAGCCGGGCAAGATTACCGCGCGTACTGCAAAAAAGCAATTTTGCAGCTTCCTATTCGCGAATTGTAGCGGCTCACAGCGGAATTGCGGGTTTTTTTTGTGTTTGCCGGCGCCGCTTTATACGCCTGCTTGTTTATGCTCCTGGCAAGGTGGCCAAACCCTACCCCATAATCTTACCCACTGCATCAGCAACCCTATTGCATATCTTCTCAACATCATTCGCAACACGTCCTTCAACCATCACTCGAACAACCGGCTCAGTGCCAGAGGGACGCAACAACACCCTTCCTGAATCACCGAGCTCTGCTTCAGCGTCAGCTACCGCTTTTTGCACTTCCGCATTTTCATTTAATGCTTCCCGGTGACTTAACGGCACATTGACCAGCACCTGCGGGTAGCGAGTCATTCCGGCTCGCAGGTTTGCCAGTGGCTCGCCAGATTGCTGCACGTAGGCAAGGATCTGCAGTGCCGCAACCAATCCGTCCCCTGTGGTTGTACGGTCGAGACAAATGATGTGACCTGAAGACTCACCACCCAGCATCCAGTCTCGCTGGCGCAGTTCTTCAAGTACATAGCGATCACCCACTTTGGCGCGTACAAAATCGACGCCGAGCTCTCTCAGGCCGTGCTCAAGTCCAAGGTTACTCATCAGGGTACCAGCGACACCAGGAACTTTTTCACCACTGTCCAGACGCGATTTAACCAACACGTAAAGCAGTTCATCACCATCGACAATCTCACCGCGGTGATCAACCATAATTAGCCGATCGGCATCACCGTCGAGTGCTACACCAATATCAGCGCGCTCCATCAATACGTGGGCTCGCAGTAAATCAGGTGATGTAGCACCACAGTCACGGTTGATGTTAAGACCATCCGGATCTGCACCAACTGAAACCACATCTGCGCCAAGCTCTTCAAACACACCTTTGGCAATGTGGTACGCCGCACCGTTTGCAGAGTCGACAACAATCTTCAGGTCGTCAAGTCTTAAACCCGTCGGGAAGGTACTTTTGCAAAACTCTATATAGCGGCCAGGCGCATCATCAATGCGATGTGCACGACCCAGTTCTGCAGAGTCTACGGTTTCAATCTCATGCTCCATCATGTCTTCGATCTCCTGCTCCATGGAGTCCGGAAGCTTGGTACCTTCAGCAGAGAAGAACTTAACACCGTTATCGTAATAAGGATTGTGCGACGCACTGATAACAATTCCGGCAGCAGCACGAAACGTACGTGTAAGGTATGCAACAGCGGGTGTCGGCATCGGGCCAAGCAAACGCAGGTTAATACCAGCGGAAGACAAACCAGCCTCCAGCGCTGACTCGAACAAATAACCGGATACACGAGTATCCTTGCCGATTAGTACATCACGGTTACCTTCTTTCGCCAACACTCTGCCGGCCGCCCAACCAAGCTTCATGACAGTAGCTGCAGTCATTGGCTCTACACCTACGCGACCACGCATCCCGTCTGTACCGAAATACTTTCTTGCCATGGTATTACTAGCCCTTATCAATGTTTGGTCAATGATTAATTAATGATCTGGTGCTGGTTACCTGCAGATAGTGTCCGCAAATAATGTGCAGACCCCTGTCACTGACTCTACCGCAGACAGCCAGGCCCGACCAAAAGCTAATTATAGATCACACATGAAAAAAGGCCGCGATGTCGCGGCCTTTTGATCATATTATTAAAACCCGACAGCACACGCTGACGGCAAACTTACTTATTGCAACCCTGCTGTCTAGTTAGCAGGATCCGGGTCCGGGTCAGATACCGGCGGAGGTGCCGGTGTATCTTCAACCACTTTGGCCTCTGGCTCATCGACCTGAACCGCAGAACCATTTTGTGGCCCGCCGCCACCCTGGCTGTCATCCGACCAGCCTTTCGGCGGATCAGGTACCCGACCTTCCATAATTGCATCGATCTGTGAAACATCAATGGTTTCATATTTCATCAGTGCGTCTGACATCAGATGCAGCTTATCCATGTTGGTACGCAAAATATCCTCGGCACGCTGATAGTTGCGATCAATGATCGCACGCACTTCAGAATCTATCGATTCGCGAGTGGTACCAGAAATTTGCTTAGGTTGCGATTGGCCGCGACCAAGAAACACTTCACCCTCTTCTTCACTGTAGGCAAGTGGCCCAAGGTTATCTGACAGACCCCATTTGGTGACCATGTTGCGTGCAAGTTCGGTGGCACGCTCGATATCACTGGAGGCACCGGTGGTGACTTTGTCTTCACCAAAGATAATTTCTTCAGCGACACGGCCGCCATACAGAGAAGAGATCTGACTCTCTAACCCAAGCTTGCTATTGCTGTAACGATCCTGCTCTGGCAGAAACATGGTGACACCCAACGCACGACCACGCGGGATGATAGTTACTTTGTAAACCGGATCGTGATCAGGTACCAACCTGCCAACAATCGCATGGCCTGCTTCGTGGAACGCTGTGAGTTTCTTTTCGTCCTCACTCATAACCATAGACTTGCGCTCAGCACCCATCATGATCTTGTCTTTGGCACGTTCAAACTCTGCCATCTCAACGAGCTTTTTATCCTGACGAGCTGCAAACAATGCGGCTTCATTAACCAGGTTGGCAAGGTCAGCACCAGAGAACCCGGGTGTACCACGAGCAATCAGGTCAGGACGAACATCGTCCGCCACCGGAACCTTGCTCATGTGTACCTGCAAAATCTTTTCACGACCACGCACATCTGGCAGCGGTACCACTACCTGCCGATCAAAACGACCGGGACGCAACAGCGCCGGGTCAAGTACGTCAGGTCGGTTAGTTGCGGCAATAACAATAATGCCTTCATTGCCTTCAAAGCCGTCCATCTCGACCAGTAACTGGTTGAGAGTCTGCTCGCGCTCATCGTGACCGCCACCAAGACCAGCACCACGATGGCGACCTACAGCGTCAATCTCATCGATAAAGATAATGCATGGCGCATGCTTTTTAGCCTGCTCGAACATGTCACGAACACGAGAGGCACCGACACCGACAAACATCTCTACAAAGTCAGAACCCGAAATGGTAAAAAACGGCACCTTGGCTTCACCGGCTATTGCCTTGGCAAGCAACGTCTTACCGGTACCAGGCGAACCAACCAACAAAACACCACGTGGAATCTTGCCACCGAGCTTCTGGAATTTACCCGGATCGCGAAGGAACTCAACCAGCTCGGCAACTTCATCTTTGGCTTCTTCAACACCCGCAACATCGGCGAATGTCACTTTGACCTGATCTTCGCCCATCAGTCGGGCTTTGCTTTTACCAAAAGACATCGCGCCACGTCCGCCGCCACCACCCTGCATTTGGCGCAGAAAGTAGAACCAGATACCGATGAAGATCAGGAATGGAAATGTGTTGAGGAACAGCTGAACGAAGAAGTTGGTATCTTCAGGCGGCTCCGCATCGATACGGACACCGGCGTCGAGCAAATCTCCAATCAGGGCACGATTGTCAGTTTCCGGACTATAGGTGCTGTAGATCTTGCCATTAGATTCCTGAAAGCGGATTTCCCGCCCGGCAATGGTTGCGCGCTCTACTCCACCGGAACGTACATCGGTGATGAAATCCGAGTAGGACACGTTTTCAGATGTGCTGGTCTGTCCACCAATATTGTTGAACACAACCATCAGGATGACCGCTATCACCACCCACAACATCACGTTCTTAATAAGATCGTTCAATCTAAACGCCTCGTCTGCCACCAGGCACAATCGCCCAGATAGTCATTAAATTAATTCGCTACACTTCTTATAGTATAACTCAAGACCAGTTACTTTCTGGATTTTGCCAAAATGTAGACTTCTCTACTTCTGGGCCTGGAAGCTTCGGGTTTCCTGGACTTCACTACGTCGAATGCCGATCTGACATCCCTTATAAACGCCTCAAATCCGACACCCTGGAAGGTTTTCACCAGAAAAGTCCCGCCAGGAGCCAATAACTCGTTACACATATCCAGTGCCAACTCGGCCAAATACATGGCTCGCGGCTGATCTACAGCCAGTTGCCCTGAAAAGTTGGGGGCCATATCAGATAAAACAAGGTCTGCAAGCCGTCCTTCAAGGGTCGTGCGTATTTGTTCCAGTGTCTCGTTTTCAGTGAAATCACCCTGCAGAATCGTCGCCCCGGGTACCGAGTCCATGGCCAGTATATCGACCGCCACCAGAGACCCTTGTGGTGACAACTTCTCAGCAACGTACTGCGTCCAGCCACCCGGTGCTGCCCCAAGCTCCACCACCGACATTTTTGGTGTGATCAGGTGATCACGCTGATCAATTTCTGCCAACTTGTAGACAGCTCGCGAACGATAAGATTCCAAACGCGATTTGCGCACAAAATCGTCTTTATGGTGTTCGTTCAGCCATCGCTTGCTGCTTTTACTGCGACTCACTTGTGCTGACCCATGTAAACTAGGCCCATGTAAACCAGCGACCCACAACTGTCACGACTGACCGGTCGTGGCAAACTGCCAGCGCTAAAAATATCGACCAGCAACATTTTAATGACACCCAATAACAAACATATTCGCTATCTTAAGACTTTGTGCCACTCACTTTCTCCGGTTGTGCGTATCGGGCAAAAAGGTGTTACTGACTCCGTGCGAGCGGAACTTGAAATCGCTATTGCACATCACGAGCTTATTAAAATCAAAGTCGCCGGTGAGCGCGATGAACGACGTAAAATCATTGCCGGCCTTGCTGAGAAAAGCGACTCGCATGTTATACAACAAGTAGGGCAAGTTGCCGTACTTTTCAGACGCAATCACGAAAAACCGGTGATCGAGTTTCCAGCTTCAATAAAGGCCGGTGCAAAAAATACGAACAAGTAACGCCGGGTACTATGTTTGCGTAGCAGCCTGTGATCATAGTCGGCATAGTTATGATTGATCGATACTATATATAACTGACCTTCTCGATTTCATACTCTTTGGTACCGGCCGGTGCTTCAAAAGCAACCTCATCTCCTTCACGCTTACCAATAATGGCACGCGCCAGTGGCGAGCTGAAACTGATCAGACCCAGCTTAATATTCGCCTCATCATCACCAACAATCTTGTATGTCACAGTGGAGTCCGCTTCAATATCAAGCAACTGAACGGTTGTACCAAAAATCACCTTGCCATCATCATTCATTTGCGTGATGTCTATGATCTGCGCATGAGACAGCTTGCTTTCAATTTCTTTGATGCGTCCTTCAATAAAACTCTGTTGCTCGCGGGCTGCGTGGTACTCAGCGTTTTCTTTTAGATCTCCGTGCTCGCGTGCTTCAGCAATCGCCTGAATTACTTTTGGACGACGTTCAGACTTAAGTTCATGAAGCTCCTCTCTCAGGGTCTCCGCACCCTCTGCTGTCAGTGGAACCTTACTCATGCCATTTCCTCGTGCCCGGTTGTGGTGTGTAGTTCTTTTAGACTAAAAATATTTTTCATCGCATTTTCCTGCAATGCTTCGGTGATAGCCGCACCGGCTGCCATTGTCGTGGCATAGGCTACCTTTTGATTTAGTGCTTCACGACGAATCAAAAACGAATCTGCAATTGCCTGCCGACCATCAGTAGTATTGATTATCAAAGATATCTCATGATTTTTAATCATGTCAACGATGTGTGGTCGACCTTGCTTAACTTTATTGATCGAATCACACGGTATACCGGCGGCATCAATCACTCGCTGGGTGCCATTGGTCGCTACCAGTCTAAAGCCCGCCGCATATATCAGCTTAGCCAATTCAACCACCCGCCGCTTATCAGCATCACGGACACTGAAAAACACACAACCACTGGTGGGCAACTGCATACCGGCAGCAAGTGAGGATTTAGCAAAAGCCTCAGCAAAGTTGTGACCGCTACCCATCACTTCGCCGGTCGATTTCATCTCCGGGCCAAGCAAAGGATCAACACCCGGAAATTTCATAAAAGGAAACACCGATTCTTTTACCGTGTGGTATTTGGGTCGCACGGGATCTGCACAACCCTGCTCTTCAAGCGTGCTGCCAGCCATACAGCGTGCCCCGATGCGTGCCAGCGGTACACCGGTTGCCTTTGAGACAAAAGGCACAGTTCGCGATGCACGCGGGTTCACTTCAATGATGTAGATATCTTCACCCTGAATGGCAAACTGTGCGTTACACAAACCCACCACGCCAAGTTCCAGTACAAGACTCGTCATTTGTGCTTCAAGGCGCGCCTGCACTTCAGCTGACAAACTATATGGTGGCAACGAACAACCTGAGTCACCCGAGTGCACACCGGCTTGTTCAATATGCTCCATGATGCCACCGATGTAGACCTGCTTGCCGTCGCTAATGGCGTCGATATCAACTTCTGTTGCATCGTCCAGAAAGCGGTCGAGTAATAGCGGCGCATCGTTTGACACAGGTATGTTCTGCCCCATGTACAGCTGCAGCTCTTCTTTTGAGTAGACAATCTCCATAGCTCTGCCACCAAGCACATACGATGGTCTGACCACCAGCGGAAAGCCAATTGCCTCAGCAGCAACGAGCGCTTGTTCAAGATTAACAGCTGTGCGGTTAGGCGGTTGCTTTACGCCGACTTTATCGACAAGTTGCTTGAAACGCTCGCGATCTTCAGCAAGATCAATCGCCTCAGGTGAAGTGCCGATTATTGGTGCACCATTGGCCTTTAGTTCATTGGCAAGATTAAGTGGCGTTTGACCACCATAGTGCACAATCACCCCTTTGGGGTTTTCAACATGCAGTACCTCTAAAACATCTTCAAGCGTTAACGGCTCGAAGTACAAACGGTCAGACATGTCATAGTCAGTTGAAACTGTTTCAGGGTTGCAGTTGATCATGATGGTTTCATAACCAGCATCACGCAGAGACAACGCTGCGTGTACGCAGCAGTAATCGAACTCTATTCCCTGCCCTATACGATTAGGACCCCCACCGAGAATAACAATCTTCTCTTTGTCACCTGCTGCCGCCTCACACTCTTCATCATATGATGAATACATATAAGCTGTATTCGCTTCAAACTCGGCAGCACAGGTATCAACCCTTTTGTACACCGGGCGAATGTTGTACTTGTGGCGCAACTCCCGCACCTGTGATTCCGCTGTATCAGTTAGCACGGCCAGACGTTTGTCAGAAAAGCCTTTGCGTTTGAGCTTACGGAGTTCCGCTTCATCAATGTTATCAAGCGACTTACCACGTAAACTGTTTTCATCATTGATCAGATTTTCAATCTGGGCCAGAAACCACGGATCAATCTTTGTGAACTGATGAACTTTCTCCAGTGAATAACCTTGCCTGAACGCATCTGCAACATACCAGAGCCGTTTATCACCTGGTTGGCTCAACTGCATTTCAAGCTCGGATTCTATCTGGTCAGGTTCTGCCGTGTGAGACAGGATTTCATCAAATCCGCTAACACCTGTCTCAAGTCCTCGCAGTGCCTTTTGCAGTGATTCCTGTTGATTGCGGCCAATTGCCATCACCTCGCCAACCGACTTCATTTGTGTTGTTAACAAAGGGTCAGCACTTGGGAATTTTTCAAACGTAAAGCGCGGAATTTTTGTAACAACATAGTCGATAGCAGGCTCGAATGACGCAGGTGTTGCACCACCGGTGATATCGTTGCGCAACTCATCAAGGGTGAAACCTACGGCAAGTTTTGCAGCCACTCGTGCAATAGGAAATCCGGTTGCTTTAGATGCGAGTGCCGATGATCGCGATACCCGCGGGTTCATTTCTATAACAATCAACTTGCCGTCTGCAGGGTTCACTGCAAACTGCACGTTCGAACCACCTGTATCAACACCAATTTTTCGCAGCACATCAATCGATGCGTTGCGCATAATCTGCAGCTCTTTGTCTGTCAGTGTTTGCGCCGGTGCAACAGTAATAGAGTCACCGGTGTGCACGCCCATTGGATCAAGGTTTTCAATTGAACAGACAATAATGCAGTTATCTGCAGAGTCGCGCACCACTTCCATCTCATACTCTTTCCAGCCAAGCACTGACTCTTCAAGCAGAATTTCAGTGGTCGGGGAAAGATCAAGACCGCGCTGACAAATCTCGGTAAACTCGTCGCGGTTGTATGCAATACCACCACCGCTGCCACCCATCGTGAAAGACGGTCTGATAATCGTCGGGAAGCCTATATCTTCAAGCCCTGCATAGGCCTCTTCCATAGAGTGCGCTATACGAGCTTCAGGAGTTGCAAGACCAATTTCTGTCATCGCATGACGGAATTTGTCACGGTCTTCGGCAAGATCAATTGCTTCGGGTTTCGCGCCAATCAACTCTACGTTGTGCTTGTCGAGCACACCGTTGTGAAACAGATCAAGCGCACAGTTAAGGCCTGTCTGCCCACCCATGGTCGGTAAAATTGCATCGGGCTTTTCACGCTCTATAATTTTTTCGACAACACGCCAGTCTACGGGCTCTATGTAGATTGCATCTGCGGTTGCAGGATCGGTCATTATCGTCGCGGGGTTGGAATTTACCAATACCACACGGTAGCCCTCCTCACGCAACGCTTTACACGCCTGCGCACCGGAGTAGTCAAACTCACAGGCCTGCCCTATCACAATAGGACCGGCACCGATGATCAGGATACTTTCTATATCACTACGACGCGGCATGTTGTTTCATCAGATCGGTAAAGGCTGAAAAGAGATGGCCAACATCATGTGGCCCGGGACTCGCTTCAGGGTGACCCTGAAAGCTGAAGGCAGGTGTGTCAGTTCTTTTTATACCCTGCAATGTGTTGTCAAACAGTGATCGGTGAGTAGCGACCAGATGCTTCGGTAAGGTTTCTTCATCAACTGCAAAGCCATGGTTCTGGCTCGATATCATTACCCGACCAGTCGCCAGATCCAGCACCGGATGGTTAGCGCCGTGATGGCCGAACTTCATTTTCATTGTCGCGGCACCACTGGCCAGTGCCAGCAACTGATGCCCGAGACAGATACCAAACACCGGTATTTTTTGTTTCAGAATTTGAGTAATCGCCGCAATTGCATAATCGCACGGCTCAGGATCACCCGGCCCGTTCGATAAAAACACACCGTCCGGCTGCATTGCTATTACATCGGCTGCAGGAGTTTGTGCCGGCACCACCGTGACACTGCAACCGTGGTCAGTCAGGAGTCTTAATATGTTTCTTTTGATCCCAAAATCGAAGGCTACTACCTGCCATGCTTTCCCCGCTTTTGTATTGCTCACATTGGGAGTCGCATAGTCGTCCTGCCCCAGCTGCCATGTTCCGTGCTGCCAGTCGTAAGATTTTTTAACGCTCACCTCTTTGGCAAGATCAAGCCCCACCAAACCTTCAAATTCACGTGCTTTTGCAATTGCGTTGTCAGCATTCGGGCTTGCCGTCGCGTCAATACACCCGGATTGCGCGCCATTAGTTCGCAGCAGACGCGTTAGTTTGCGGGTATCGATATCCGCTATCGCTGCAATGTTGTTGGCTTTTAAATAGTCATCGAGCGATTGCTCGCTGCGAAAGCTACTGTGCAACAACGGCAGATCACGAATAACCAGTCCGGCAGCATGGACGCCATCAGACTCGCAGTCTTCCTGGTTGACCCCGGTGTTGCCAATATGAGTTGCGGTCAGAGTGACAATCTGCTTCGAATAGGAAGGATCGGTAAGAATTTCCTGATAACCGGTCATAGCGGTATTGAAGACAACCTCACCAATACCCAGACACTCGGAACCAATGGCACTGCCGTGGAACAGAGTTCCATCAGCGAGCGCAAGAATTGCGTCTCTACGCAAGGGCTTTTCTCGATTAAGTTAACGGAAGATGGGTGCGAAAGTAATGCGCTTACTACTCGGGCTATTTTACTGAATCGCCAATCAACTGTCTAACCGGAACACCGTAAAACAGCTCCAGTGCGGGCAAATAATCATGTACTTCAATCGTGGGGCTCCTGCGAGCCATCATTACCGATATACGACAATTAAAAACACAGACTAACCACACTTGCGAATCGCCGTGGTTATGCGATTGCGCAACCGCGCAGGTTATGCAAATCTGAACCTGCCAGTCTGGCTGTAAACTGAAAGTAATCTAAGGTAAAACCCGCTGAGCTCGTCCAATCGTCGCACCGTTATCGCTGCCTGCTCTGCCATTACCGTTTTTGGCCTGGCATTCGGCATGACTTACCCATTACTTTCATTAATGCTGGAAGAGCGTGGTGTCAGCGCAGATATCATCGGCTTGAACAGCGCTATGATGCCGCTTGGCATCCTGATTTTTTCTCCGCTAATTCCGGTATTTTCGAGAAAAATCGGCACCAAGCGAGTTGCCATGCTGGCTGCTGTGGCCACCGGCATCCTTATTCTTTGCTACAAGATTTTCGACAATCTCGGCGCCTGGTTTTTTATCCGCCTTTTCCAGGGCATGTCTATCGCGACTCTGTTTGTTCTCAGTGAAGCATGGATTGTCGGATCCTCGTCCAAAGAGCACCGCGGCAAGATAGTCGCAATTTATGCCAGTGTACTTTCCGCAAGCTTTGGTGCAGGCCCGGCACTGATCGGCTGGATCGGTACAGATGGATGGATGCCTTTTATAATTGGTGCCGCAAGCATCGTTATCGGGGTGATCCCGATCGCTCTGATTGATGATGCCAGCGAGACCGAAGAGAATAAAAGCCAGGAAAAGCAAAACACCGGCATCATCGCTTTCCTACCCAAAGCACCTATGCTGATTGCTGCAGTGGCCTGTTTTTCAGTTTTTGATGCGGCAACTTTAGCGCTGCTGCCCGTATACGGGGTCGAAAACGGACTCACGCAAAGTGTCGCTGCTTTTGCATTAACGGCGCTGATCGTCGGCAACATCTTTCTGCAATACCCGATCGGCTGGCTGTCAGATATTTTCGACGCACGCAAAGTGCTGACCTACTGCGCTGCCATAACCGCATTGCTGACAATAACAATCCCGTGGGTGATTAACAGCTGGCTGTTGTGGCCGGTGCTAATCATCGCAGGTGCTGCGGGCTACGGTGTTTATACCCTGTCACTCAAATCACTGGGTGATCGCTTCGAAGGACAAGAGTTAGTCAATGGAACCGCAGCCTTTGGAGCTGTCTGGGGCTTAGGTGCGTTGATCGGTTCAATCGGTGGCGGGTGGTCAATGACGCTGTCATCAAGCTATGGTTTGCCACTGACTCTGGCCTGCGTATACGGTGTGCTCGTAGCAGGACTGTTACTGCGCCGCCCCCCAGTGCAGGGCCCCGGTGCAGACAGATAATGACCGGGTTGAAAATGGCTGTGTTGACACGCCTGGGTCGAAAATAACCCGGTCAATTAGCCGGGTTAATAATCCAAAGCTGCCAGTAGCTTTAGCTTTGAATACCAGTGATTTCCACTTCGGTGTAGTTCTGTCTGTGACCCATCTGACGACGATAGTGCTTACGCCGACGAAACTTCACAACATCTACCTTCCTGCCGCGACCGTGATTAAGAACCTTTGCACTTACAGTGGCCCCTGAAATCAGCGGTTCGCCAACGGTGATCTTGTCACCCTCACCGACCATCATGACCTGATCCAGATTTATCGCATCTCCCTGGTTCGCCTCAAGCGATTCAACACGCAGTTTGTCGCCCTGGCTAACCCGATATTGTTTGCCACCCGTCTTGATTACAGCGAACATGATTGGTCCTTACTATTCACACCCGTTTTACCGAG
>CAYPDN010000070.1:4625-13122 GCA_964409445.1 uncultured Granulosicoccaceae bacterium | reverse complement strand
GCGCCTTCGATCCTTTTTTGCATTGTGAAATAAACGATCCAAACGCACCCGTACCCTATGGACGTTACTATTCAATGGACGGATATCGAGCTGTAAATTCCTGTGTACCCTCGGAAACCGACCTTTGCGCTCAGGCCTGGACATTGACACAGCGTCACGACATCGATTACCTGTTGTTGCATTCAAGCAGCGTCGACACTCTGGGCCACTGGTTCACCGGTGACTCATCGGAGTATCGGATTCAAATATCCATTGTAGACAACGCGTTGTCACGCCTGATACCGCGACTTATCGATAACAACTATCACGTGATGGTCACTGCTGATCATGGAATCAACGCAGACGGACATCATGGCGGCAACCAGTCAGTTCTACGTACGGTGCCATTTTACTACTTCGGGAGCAATACCGGTCCACAGTCAGATCAGATTCTTGACCAAAGAGCTATTGCACCGACAATACTAAAGTTGATGGGAATAGATATTCCACCAGGCATGCGTATCGATAGTCTGTTTTAACTGATGTTGTACAAAAAAAGCCAGCTACACAGTAGCCGGCTTTGTAACACCATACTTATGATTTCCGAATATTATGCCTTCGATTTGATCAACCGTCTGGCCTGGTTTACCCAATTTTGCCTGCGAATATCCTGCTCATGGAAGTGCTCTTTTTGCAGTATATTAAGCTGCTCTTCTGTTAGCGCCGATATCTGATCGTAGCTCGTGATATTAAGCGCATAGAGTTGTTTGCTAATTGAAGGCCCTATTCCGTTTATTCGAGTCAAATCATCTTTCCTGCGAGAAGGCCTGATACCGAGGAAACCCTGACCTTTTTTGCTGCCAACCTGAGTGGTTCGCCGATCAGATCGGTATGCTCTGCGTTCACTGGTTGCAGTAATATCTTCCTCAAGCTCAGTCTCGCCGACTCTCTTACCCAAACCAAAAACACTTGCCGGACCACTGAACCAGCCGCTGCTCGATTTATCAACGCTTTTATTGTGAAGTGGCACTTTGACGTAGTCTGATCGGTAAGTATCGTCCGTATGTGATCTTCTGCCAGTGGCTACGGGGCGATCGACTGCATAGTCTCTTTCGCGAGTTTCCAGCCCACCAGTAGTCCACATTTCATCTGTCTCTCGACGTTTCAAATTCGATTTGCCTACTCTGTCAACAGGACGGTCAAATCGACGACTTGTGGATTGAGGCCTGTCATGTTCGCGTACTACCGGGCGCTCCTTTTGCTCAGTGTATACACCGGCCGGACCAATCGACGGTCTGGATATCACCTGATGAACCGGCTTAACAGGTTCTTTGGTCGGTTTCTCAACCTCGACAACTCGATCAACAACCCTCTCTACTTCAATAACCTTCTCGACCGGTACTTCAACTTCTACTACACGATCGACGATCTTCTCCACTTCAACAATCTTTTCTACCGGTACTTCCACCACACGGTCGACAATCTTCTCTACCTCAACAATCTTCTCGACTTCAACAACCTTCTCAACAGGTACCTCTACAACGCGATCAACAACCTTCTCTACTTCGACAATAGTCTCTATTGGTTTTTCGACTATTTTCTCGGCTACCACTTCAATCTCGCGAATAGTCTCGACAGGCCGGTCAATGATTTTATCTACCATTACCTGTACCTCTACCGGCACATCACGAGTTTTTTCTACAATTTTCTCTACGTTAACCGGTACCTCGTTGACTCGTTCCACCGATTTCTCAACAACCACATCCTGATGTAGAACTTTTTCAACTTCGACCTCGACAATTTTCTCAACGTTGACTGGCACTTCTATCGTTGTCTCGATGGCTTGTGGAATAACTTTATCCACATTCACCTCAACTTCTTTGACTGTCTCTACCTGTCTGTCAACAATGCGATCAACATTGAGTATTTTCTCAACCGGCTTTTCAACCACTTTATCAACCAGCACTTCAACCTCACGAATTTTATCAACAACGTTTTCGACTACTTTTTCAACGTTGACTTCAACTTCGCGAACACGCTCTACCGGTTTTTCGACAATCTTCTCAACATTGACAGGCACCTCAATCACTTTGTTCACAGGTTGTGATACGAATTGCTGCTGAGTGATAACCTTTTCTACCGGCTTTTCAACCTCGACTGCCTTTTCAACAACGGTTTCAACCTCAACCAATTTATGAACCGGCACTTCGATGTTCTTTTCTACTATTTTTTCCACTTCAACCAGCTTCTCAACAGGCACCTCCACGATCTTCTCTACTACTTTTTCAACTTCAACCAGCTTTTCAATCGGTACTTCGACAATTTTCTCTACGATTTTTTCCACTTCGACCAGTTTCTCTACCGGAACTTCAACTACCTTTTCAACAATCTTTTCGACTTCAACTATTTTCTCAACTGGTACTTCGATATTTTTTTCTACTATTTTTTCAACTTCAACAATTTTTTCTACCGGTACTTCAACAGGCTTTTCAACCTCTACCCGAACTTCAACTAACTTTTCAACCTCAACCGGAACCTCTACTATTTTTTCAACCTCAACCAGTTTTTCAACCGGAACTTCCACCGCTTTCTCAACTATTTTTTCTACTTCTACAAGCTTTTCAAAAGGCACTTCTACAATTTTCTCAACAATCTTCTCAACTTCTACAATGCGATCGACGGGTACCTCTACTGCTTTTTCTACAATCTTTTCAACTTCAACAATACGATCAACCGGTACTTCAACCAGCTTTTCCACTTCAACTATTTTTTCTACTTCTACTTCTACTGCTTTTTCAACTATTTTTTCTACCTCTACAATTTTTTCTACCGGCACCTCAACAACTTTTTCAACCACCTTTTCCACGGTGACATTTCGATCGACCGGTACTTCTACTATTTTTTCTACTTCTACAATCTTTTCAACTGGTACCTCAACGACTTTTTCAACTATTTTCTCAACTTCTACAACTCTGTCTACAAACACCTCAATCGGTTTTTCAACTATTTTTTCTACTTCTACAATTTTCTCTACCGGTACTTCGACAATTTTTTCAACTGTGCGATCAACACTAAAGATCTCAGCCTGCGACGATTTAGAAGACCACACACTTTCTGAATTGCCCTTACCTGAGATTGCCCCTGTCTTTACTCCGAAGTTTGCCTTGCCTGTAGCTGGCTTATCTATGGGTGGTCTGGTACCGTGAAAGATCTCATCTTTATTATCTTTCAGCCTGCTATTATTTTTGTTATCTCTCCTGATACCACCTGCTTCCGGATTTTCTTTTCCGGTGATACCCATTTTATCGAAGATTGAACCTTCGTTCTTTTGATCGTTATCCTTTTGACCTAAATCCCTGGACCGATTGCCTTCTGCGGATTGATCATTACCGCCAGTCCCCAGTTTTTTAAAGACTTCCCCAAATGTTTTTTGATCATCGTTGTTCATTGTTAATCCCTGGTACTTAATAGGGCGCAAATGTTGCGCTAGTGATCGAGTTGTAGGGCAAAAGGTCAATTGCTAAATACAAAACCGCTCTACTGACCTAAAAAAAGTACCGACAAGATGGGCAGTTTGCAACGCAGGCGAAGCCTATTTGTAACAAAGTCACAATGTTGTTCATAAATGGAACACTTAGCGATTTCAATCTATAGATTTCGCCGGTAATGGCACCGATCACGACAAACTATTTTTCAAAGCGCCGTAAAAGTACTGGTATCAGAAATGTACTGCGCAGCAAATGGCCACAACGAAATTACGTAAAAACACGGTACAACCTGTACGTTGGCTACTTGCGTTACGATCATTACGCTGTGATCGTCTATTAATTTGAGGCCTTAACATAACTTCAGTAGAAACTACGGAGATGCGGAACTTCTCACTGAAGAATGGGCAGTAAGGCTTTAAGTTAAGCAGAGATATAAGTTAACAAGAGGGAGTAAGGTTTTTCAAAACCCATGTGTCTTTACCTTCTATCCTTCCGCTGGCAAAGGCAAACAGGCAACCATATTCAGTAATATCAGGCCTGCACATATGGCCTGACCGTTCAGTCTTCCTTATCTTTGCTTTCAGAACTTCCTTCTAAGCAAGATAAATAGTCCCGCAATCCATGGGTAGAAAACCCCACCTCCAGACTCGATTGTATTTGCTGCAGCCAGTTCTGGTTGCTTTGAGAGTATGTTGACTCCGGCTTCCTGTGACTCTTCGATCGCAGCTAGCGATACGGATTCAAAATTTTCAGCAGGTATAGCTTCAGCAGAGATGACTGCAGCTATTTCAGGCAGCGGCGTGGTCGCAATTCGAAAGTTATCGAAATATATATACTGATCACTTGTTGGAGCCCATGATGGATCAGCTCCACCGTAGAAGGTGCTGAAGTAAAAAAGATTAATCCCGATATCAGCGGTTTTGCGATAGAGCATAGTGTTTGAGCTAAGCACCTTAACGCCATCAAACCATGCTTCAACAATACCGTTAGCTTCACCAACCGTGTTCAGTACGATTCGATGTTGAAACGAGTGCCACGTGCCACGTTCGGCATTTGCAGTCCAGTATTCATCATCTCCATATTCATAGAACTGATCTGCATGATATACGTAGTTTTCTAACTTACCGTCTTCACGCCACATACCGCGTGCACTCCAACCATCATAACCGGTTGGAAAACCGCCACCTGTATTACAACCATCCCTCGGATCCTGGGTAACGTTGTACCCACAGAGACCGGGCAATTTCCCGCCACGTACGAAATCAAAATTTTCTGAAAACTTAACATCGTAAGAAATGTATAGTTCCTCGAAATTTCGTTCAATTCCAGATCCAAACGACAAGTCGTTCAGGAACGCAACCGCTCCATCAGATCCAAATTGGTTTGCAGGAAATAAAACCTCTAACGCTTTACCTTTTTCTTTATCAGAAACGATTTTCGCACGGTTCTCTCTGACTCCCATATGCCACAAAGGAGTGTGCCATTGATCATTAAGCACCTCAGGCAGGTAGTTGCCTACGCTTGCGGATTCAAAATCCTGTTCGAAGACAACCAGATCTTCCTGATTCACCACCAGACCAGGTGCGCTGCTTTGTCTAGCAGGCTGATCCGGGTCGATGATACAGGAACCGTTGTTCTCCCATCCCCAGCCATCACCGTCCTTATCGGCGCGTGCATCGCTACAGACAGGCTGGCCAGCATCGTCAAGTATCAACGGTTTGATTTGCAGCTGGCAAACTCGAGAATTGGCCCAGGGCCATTCAGAGTTTGAATCGTATAGACAACTGACTTCTGTGGCTAATACTGGCTTTGTCATCAGTGTGACGAAGGTTACTGCGATCAGGGGAACTGCTGAGTTGTGAGCCACTGGAAATCCGAATTTATTTCTTAGGGCAGGGTTTCGGCACAATGCAAAAAAAGCTGACTCATTGATTCAGTTTTGAGAAACAGATCAAATATCCATACCAGAGAGCTCAAAGCATGACTTCGCTATACCCTGGTAGGCAGTTTGTATGTCTGACAGATTCATTCTGTAAGGTGAAGTTAAGGGAATGCCAGCTATTATCCTGCAATCATTTGGTGGTATTAGTAGTCAATCGTTATGTCTTATTTTGGTCGCGCATCAGCGCTGTTGCTTCTGCTAAGTATTCCTGTCTCATGGGTGGCAGTCCGGTTATCCGGAATAGAGAACTCCCCGGAAGTTAATATTACCTACGGTCGCTACTTTATATTTTTTATTCTTCTTTTCCTGCTTGCTGGTTTTGTGTTGGCTTGCATTGCACTGTACCGTAAAGAAAGGCCGAGGTTCGTCAGTAAGGTTTCATTTGCTATTGCCTTGTGCGCACTATTATTTTTTAGCTGGCAACTAGCCAGCATAATGATAAACAACTCTAAAAGTTCCGGAGTTACCTCTGATGCAATTGCTGCCAACCCCGATTCGTCAGGTGGTGCAATATCTTCAGATGAGAGTCGAAATACTTCTGACATTGATAGTCTGGAGGTTACAGACGAAAACCGAAGTGTTCTGTCAAGTACTCATGCGTCAGTGGTTACTGTCAGCGATTGGGGTAGCGGCTTTAATACGACCTTTGAGTGTCAGCTACCGGGTAGTGGTGCCGTCCATAATTTTTTAATAACCTTTGACTACTCAGGCAACGCCACGCTGACGAACGCCTGGATGCTGAAATACGATGGTGGAGTTGACGTCGGCAATATCACGGCAGACGGCGAGTATGGAATTAGGTCGGTAGGTCACTTACCACCCTTAAAAGCAGGTGAAAAATTGAGTTTTGTGGTGCAGGGAAGTGGCTCTGGATTTAGTACGGAAGATTTCGATGTCCGGTGCACCCGATAACTTTGTCTAATATTTTGTTACATTCTTTAGATTAGCACACCAGGGTTGCAATCAGATTCTATACTTAGGTGTTTAAACCCCGGGAAAGCCGTTGACCAAAGCCTGCACGGCAAGAGTTGATCGCAATCGCTTTAGTCGATTATTCACTGTATTAGACGCCCTCATTATATTGAGTGCTTGCGGAGCATTCGATCTTACTTTTCAATTGTACTCGCTTGAAAACGAAAGCAGGCTGCTGTTATTTATTCTCACTGCCGTCTACGTTGCTTTTCGATTGGCGATTGAGACTAGTGTTCGACGGTCAGTTATACGTCAAATTGGAGATGATCCGCTATTTTGGTCGTTACCGGCATTTACTATTACCTGGGCTTGCTTTTCCAGCAGCTGGTCTGAATCATTATTCGACACTTTGCTAAGTAGCTGCGCTTTTGCTGCCACTCTGGCAACGGGTATTTATCTGGGATATGCATATTCCATAAATGCGCTGTTACGTCTTGTGGGGTATTGCCTTTCATTGACGTTATTAGCCAGTGTCATAGTTTGCCTGTTTTTACCTGAAACCGGCATCATGCAATCACCCCAGTTTGATGCGCTGCATGACTTTCGCTGGCGCGGTATCTATAAGCATAAAAATTGGCTTGGATTATTCTCGGGATTATCCTGTGTAATTTTTTGTGCTTTGGTGTTTTCTGACAAAACCTCTAGTCGCGAAAAATACTTTTTTTGTCCAATGATTTTTCTGGGATTGTTAACACTGTACAAGGCTGAAAGCACGACAGCACTACTGGCACTAACAATTTGTGCAGTCATTTTTTGTTTTACCTTCGCCAATAATAGTGCCCGGAGATCGACCTTAAACACTCTTGTATTGTTGACGTTGTTTTTGCCATTTTCGTACTCTGCAGGCAAAGAACTAATGGGCTCTGGTATTAATAGTGTTGAATCCAGCCACGGATTCACCAGAACAATGACCTTTAGCGGCCGCGTTCCACACTGGCAATCAACACTGGAAGTTGCTGCGCACAAACCAGTTACCGGATTCGGCTACGACAGCTTCTGGCACAGCAGTCATTCCAATAACATCCATGCAAAAAACGGATGGATTGCCGTTCAGGCACACTCTGGATGGATAGAAGCGATTTTAGACCTAGGATGGCCAGTAGCAATTACATTTATTTTATGGATGTTCTGGTCTTTTTTCAGATATATCGATCGCTGGCGACTATCCAGCAATACTGAAGCACTGACAATCTCAGTGATTTTTACTTTTATATTTGTCTCCAACTGCACTGAATCTTTGTTGCCAAACCACAGCGGTTTATTGATGGTGCTTTTTACTGCATTCAGTTATCTTTCTGTCCCGAACAAAGCCTCAAAGACAGTTACAAACTCAAATGAAGTACTTGAATCCGACACCTCCGCCATTTGAACATCGTATTGGTTTGTCCATAACACCCGAAATTCTAAAAAATTAATGCGTCATTGAATAGATTACATAGTTGATCGCAAAACGATATGCCAGAGCAGTCATTGGTAACGGATACCAGGGATCGTCTGCGTGCTCCCACGCATCACCCATATCCATATTAAAATTGATTGCCACTACAACTCGCCCTTCCTCATCAAAAATCGCACGCCAATGAGGCTTGGTTCCCGGGCGCTGACCGTTTCTACCGGGTATTTGCGTGCGCTGGTCCAGATCGAAAAGAATGTGCAATATCTCGTGATCTTCAGGCAGGTCCAGAATCGGACGATCCGGAAAAACACGTTGCATGGAATCTATAAATATTCTCCATTCGTCCTCACCCCAAAAGTCATCGACCAGCAGAAACCCGCCTCGATCAATATACTCTCTTAGCAGAGCTGCCTCTGTATGGCTCAGGTACCATTGTCCGACCTCTACTGCATAAAGCCACGGGTACTCGAAGATTCTATCGTCATCCAGCGTTATCAGTCGTCCGCCTTCGCCGTTGTAACCGACAAACTGCCCATCAACGCGCGTCAATCGATTAATTCCCTGCATCAAGTGGTGCTCCGCATCGGCATAGTCTGTACTCCATGCCCCGCCTCCGCCGTACAAGGCACGACGACTGCCGGCAGCGTTTTGGTAAACCAGCCGTGCAAAGTGAAACTCCGCCGTTGGCAGATCTTGAATGCGGAAATCCGAGGACTGAGC
>CAYPDN010000070.1:0-4525 GCA_964409445.1 uncultured Granulosicoccaceae bacterium | reverse complement strand
AAGCAAAGCCTCCCTGTCGACTATTTTTACCTTCTTCCTACTCGCAAGCCTCCTATCTTTCTCCTCCCACCTAAAAGCAGATGACCCAACAACGCTGGTATTCTCTGCCATCCCCGATCAGGACGAGACAAAGTTAAAAGCACGCTTCTCAAAGGTTGCAGAGTATTTGACCGAAACGCTTGAGATTCCAGTCAAATATGTGCCTGTAAAATCCTATGCCGCAGCGGTGACCAGCTTTCGCAACAATCAACTGCAACTTGCATGGTTTGGCGGTTTGTCAGGCGTTCGTGCTCGAACGCTTACACCCGGGGCCCAGGCGATAGCTCAGGGTGAGGAAGATCCGGAGTTTCATACGTATCTCATCGCACATGAAAGTACCGGACTGACACGCAGCGACTCCTTTCCGAAAGAGATAGTCGGCAAGAGTTTTACATTTGGTTCAAAAGGATCAACATCGGGCAGGCTAATGCCTGAGCACTATATTCGCGAAAGCCTCGGTAAGAGCCCGGAAGAATCATTCAAAGTAGTGGGCTTCAGTGGCAATCACTCACGTACAGTGGCATTGGTAGAGAGTGGCGCTTACGAAGTTGGTGCGGTTAACTTTAAAGTCTGGGACAAATTAGTTAAAGAGAACAAAGTGGATACAAACAAAGTATCTGTGATTTGGAAAACACCACCATACCCCGACTACCAGTGGACATTGCGCGGTGACGTAGACTCGGTTTGGGGCGCGGGATTTGGCGACAAAGTCAAACAAGCCTTGTTAGCGATGGATGATCCTGAATTACTTGAAGCCTTCCCGCGCGCAGGCTTTATCGCTGCCAGCAATGATGACTATCAGACGATTGAAGACACCGCCAAAGCATTAGGATTGCTGGAATAACTGTTTAATAATGTGTTAACTCAATGATGTCGGCAGAGGCAATAATATCGCTGCAGGATGCAGCGGTTAGCTACGATAACAGTTTTTCACTGGCCGCCACCAATTTAACAGTACAACGTGGTGAGAAGGTTGCCATTGTCGGTAAAAGCGGTGCAGGTAAATCTACGCTGCTGCGGCTGCTTTATGAAAAGCATTCTGGTTGTTCTGCGCTGGTACCACAAGACGACGGATTAGTCGAAACACTGTCGGTATTTCACAACGTCTATATGGGACGACTGGCAGAACACTCTTCCTGGTATAACTTTATAAATCTCATGCGCCCTTTTTCGCAGCGTGTTGAAGAAGTTCAGGCAATATTGCAAGAGCTTTCACTGACAGAAAAGTGTTTTGCACCAGTCGCATCATTATCAGGTGGCCAGCGGCAGCGCACAGCGGTGGCACGCAGTATGTACCAGGGCGGTGATGTGCTCCTGGCGGATGAGCCCGTTTCGGCCGTTGACGAGCACCAGTCAGAGCAAGTCTTGCTACAGCTGTCAAAGCACTTTTCAACCATTATAGTGGCCCTGCACGATACTCAGCTGGCGTTGAACAGTTGCGACAGAGTCATCGGATTAAAAGCCGGAGTTATCACCCTGGATAAATCGTCTGAGACTTTATCTGCCGCCGAGTTACAGCAGCTCTACAGTGATTAACCAGAGCGCCATCGGCAGGCAGCATAAGCGCTCTGCGCGCTGGACTGTCAGCTGGATCTTTGTCGGCTCAGCATTTATCTGTATGTGGTTTGCAGATATCAGTATTAGCAGCCTCGATCCATGGGCAGAGTTGGGCCGCATGATTAACGGCTTGCTCACACCTTCTTTATCCGGCCAGTACGAAATAGTCGATGCTCTGCTGCAAACAGTAGCTTTCGCTTTGCTGGGTGTGGCTTTAGGTGCTGTCGTCGGTTTTGCTCTGGCACTGGTATTTCACTGGACTGTCGTACGCATTGTTTGTGCCCTCCTGCGATCAATTCACGAGATCTTCTGGGCGCTGATTTTTTTACAGATGTTCGGGCTTAATCCGTTAACAGGAATTCTTGCTCTTGGAATTCCTTATGCCGCTACATTCGCTAAAATTTATGCGGAAATTCTCGATGAAGGAAACCCCGGAGCCTTAAGAGCTATTAATGCAAACGCTAATAGCATTTCTGCATTCCTCTACGCGCGTCTTCCAGATCTGTGGCATCAGTTTACAACCTACACAGCCTATAGGCTCGAGTGCGGCTTAAGAGCTAGTGCCGTGTTGGGCTTTATTGGATTACCTACCCTTGGCTACAGTTTAAGCACGGTATTTCTAGAAGGACAATATTCGCAGGTTTTTGCCATACTGATTATTTTTTATGTGCTGATAGCTTCGATACGTTATTGGCTGCGCCCGGCGTTGTTACCCGCTTATCTGCTTATCGCACCATTTATAGTGAGCAATGACAATACTATTTCGCTTGCGAATGTACATAGATTTTTTACCGAAGATATTGTTCCGACTCCAATACTAAACGGAGAATCCAGCAGCTCAGTTATAGAGTGGTTCTGGAATTTGCTTGCCAGTCAGGCATGGCCCGGAATAATTAGTACTTTGGTGCTTAGCCAAATTGCATTGGTTGCAACAGGTGTTATTGCATTAGTATTTTTTCCGTTAATCGCAAAGCAATTTCTCGGGCCAATCGGACGAACGATTGGTCACGGCATCTTAGTGGTTCTTCGTTCAACACCGGAGTATATGCTGGCCTTTTTCCTACTGCTGTTATGGGGGCCGTCGATGCTGCCAGCAATTGTCGCGCTGGCTTTGCATAACGGGGCAGTTATTGCGCATCTTATCGGGCGGTTCAGCAATCAACTCTCGCAAAGACAGGATGCACCTTCCGGCCTTAATGCCTACGGCTACGATGTGTTACCACGTGTCTATGGACAATTTTTGGTATTACTGTTTTATCGTTGGGAAGTGATCTTTCGTGAAACCGCGATTCTCGGGGTTCTGGGAATAGCAACACTTGGCTTCTACATAGACAGTGCTATACAAGATATCCGTTTTGATCGTGCGTTAGTGTTGATCGTGATTACCGGAATAATAAATTTACTGATCGACGCTGCTTCAAGGCATATCAGGTCTGGCTTGCGTTTAAAGACGAAATTGAAAATCACCTAGGTGCCGAACAAGAGCAGCCCTGCGACAAGCAATCCCAGAGCAATAAGCGCTGGCAGAAAACGCAATAATAGAATCGTCATCCCTTTAGTTCCGGACGCTCCAACCAACGCTGTTAGTGAGATTAAAGCGAGAACAACGCCCTGAATTGTGGTGCTGTCGTAAAATAACAAACTCAATAAAAGCCCAATGCCAATGGATAGGTTATAGGATGCGAAACTTCTGCCCAGAGACGCAGTTTTGACAATTTCCTCGCCTCTTAATTCTGTGAGTTTTTCGGCTAATTCCGGCCACTTGAACCATTGAGTGTAGGCGAAAAAGAAATGTCCAAAAATAACAATCAGCAGCGCGATATTATAAGGGATCTCAAATACACCTAAATCAGATTCCATAATATTTGCTTCCTTAAACTTTTGCAGGAGCTTCCGGGCTTAAAAAATTTGTACCAAAGCGCATCATCATCCGAACAAGCTGAGTACGGGTATGGCAATTTGATTTTGACAGTACACTTTTCACTTGAGTGTTCACAGTTTCAACTGACCTGCCCCGACGCTCCGCAATCTCGGGATTCGACAGGCCTTCACCGATCGCTTCAACAATTGCAAGCTCGGTGTCCGTAAGCCCAAAGACCGTCTGAATTGAATCGACATTGCATCGAAACGGCAAGCTGGTATCTGTACTATAGACAACATACCCCTGCAAAGGTGACGAGCCTAATTCTTCAAATTGGGTGGCAGGAGTAACTTCAATACATAGAAAGCTATCTGTACTCACTTCTATCGCTTCCTTTCGTGGTCTTGCGCCGAACTTCCCGTGCTGTAAAACATGCCCCACCAACGCCGTGAAATTTTTCTGATCCAGGCTGTTATCCAATCGCAATTTGCCATCAGGTGAATAGCTGAATTTCTTATAGGACTCGGTCTGCCGTTTGAACTCATTGTTCATAAGCACAACACGACCTGCTTTATCCAGCACGCAAATACCTATTGTCAGACGATCAATAGCCGCTAACGCTCCGGATCGCAGATGATCAAGCTGCCTCATAGGCAAGCCCAGGTCATAGGCCTTGGCAACATGCGGCAATAGTTGAGAAAGGTATTGTTGCTTTTGGGGACAAAATGTCTGTTTATCTACTCCCATTTGGATAGAGAATAAGGATATCCACGGATTATCTTTATTCAGTACCCCTGCCGCACGACGAAAAACACCGAGCTTGCGTAACTTTTTGACATGCTCCTGCTGTTGCAACTCTTCAATCGAATCCGCCAAAACAATATCGTCAATCAGATCAACAGTGTCACCGCCTTGTGTATGGTGCCGAAGAATGGCCTGATCGGCAGCTTCCAGTGCCTGATATTTATCAATATAAAGACCAAGCGCTGCCTCGGAATAAAAGCTGGAAAAAAAAGGTGCTGTCAGTGCCTTATTACCATCCCGGTCTTGCCACTCAAAAATCACAGA
>CAYPDN010000069.1:9419-13183 GCA_964409445.1 uncultured Granulosicoccaceae bacterium | reverse complement strand
CACATTGAGGATAGCAAAACGTCGGCCGAACGTATTTAACCCGACAGCAAGGTCGGGGAGCAGAGTAAAAGGTGCTATCAGTACCCCCAATTGGAGCAACCAGGACACAACCGACAGCACCTTCCGGACCTAATAACTAACTGTCCACATAGACAGAACCGATATTATGAAAACAAACTGTGTCACCATAATAAAAGCTCTGGACTAATTGGCAGGAGCGGCCGCCTGATCATCGGAGCCAAGTTGGTTGCCAGAAGCCTGGTTTTCGGATACCGGGGCCGCAGGCGCTGCCGCACCGTCCGGTGAGGCAATAACAAACTCACGAATACGATCCAGAGTTTTAAAACCGATACCCTGGACGTTAACCAGATCATCAATAGAAGCGAACCGACCATTGGTGGTTCTGTAGTCGACTATCGCCTGCGCTTTTGACGGTCCTATGCCACTAACAGCTTGCGCCAGAGTCGCAGCATCTGCGGTGTTGATATCCACCGGTGCCGCATGAGAAAGAGAGAAAACTACTGAAAGGAATGATGCAACGAATACGTTGCGGATTAACTTCAACATCTGTACTACTCCGTTTACTAATAACAACTGGTAAAACTAGTGTTTGGCCATCGACCAGCCACCCGGACAAACCCCCACAGCTACGCCGCGGGATCACAAAACTAGCACAAGGTTTTCAACGCTATTCGGAAGCACATCACAAAAAAGACGATTTCCGAGAAACCTGTCACTGTGGAATATTGCAGCAGTTCTCAAATTTCAGCACAAAGGCTATGCCGATGATCAGCAGGAATAAACGATTTTAGTCGACGTTTTCCAGCTCGAGAATTGGCAAGGACAGGCGAATGGTCGTGCCTTCGTTCTCGACACTCGACGCTGACACCGTGCCACCATGCTGCTTCATCACTGTGGCAACCAATGCGAGACCAAGCCCGGTACCCTTGAAGTTCATTTGCACATCCGGGTCACGGTGAAAGCGTTCGAACAACTTATTTATTCTCGATGCGGGTATACCAATGCCCTGATCCGTTACCTCAATTTCAATCCGCTTATCATCTTTAATCGAAGTCGATACAATGACTTCAGTTCCCTCAGGAGAATATTTAATGGCATTACCAACAACATTAACAAACGTGCGTTCAAGTAAACTTGAATCTGCACTTACCCATACATCATCATCTGTTTGTTCGGCTGTCAGTTTAATGTTCTTCTGGCGAGCCTGGGGAAGCAACTGATCCATCGTACTTTCAATAAGATTTTCGAAAAATACCGGCTGAAGATGTTCTACCGATAAATTCTCTGCACGCGTCAAGCCAAGTAAATCGTCTATCATTTTAAGCGTTTTATTAATATTTGATTCAACCTGGATCAATGGCGCAACATCCTTTTCAGGCGGTGCATTTTCACGATCTTGCGCTACCAGATATAGCGACGATATTAATGGCGAACGCAGATCGTGAGACAAGTATTCAATCAATTCGCTGCGCAGGCGTTCAGCTCTTCTTATTTCACTTAAATCCACCGCACTCGCAACAATCAACCGTTCGGTCAGATCATCACCGAGTACAGTAAAGTCGATGATCAGCTCGTATTCGCCCTGAACATAATTCATCTGCATATTTTGGCTGCGCAGCATTATTGCCTCAAAGGCGTCACGATCAATCTGAAGTGGGTCTTTGCCGATACTGACAAAAAAATCAAAGACTGTTTTATCTGCCAGTTGCATGTCCTTAAACATATCCACTGCCAATTCATTGTGACGCAGCAGCTCACCCACCGAATTCCAAACGATCAAACCCGCCGGGCTACCTTTGAAAATATTGTCGTTCAGAACTCTCAACTGCAGCATTCGCTGCCTTTGCTTGCTCAGTCTGTCGGCATTGGTTTGCAGGCTTTCAATCGTACCGCCAACATTGGGCAGTTCGATAAGCTCCTGTACTCTCGACGCATTATCCAAATACGCTCCAAAGCGACTGTTCATTGCTGAATTTTCAAATTTGTAGCCCACAACCAAAGGACTTTTAGAGGTGTACTTTTTTACTTGCATGCCATCGCGCAGCACCCAGTCCGGAGAGTTGATCTTGTCCACATCTGCTCGGGGGGAGTTTTCACTAAAGTTAAGTTTCCCGTCGGCAAGCACAAACCAGGATTTAAGACCAAGATGCGTCACCGCATTTTCAAATAAATTAACCAGCGGTGCACCACCAGTAATGTCCAGATCATCATCGTAGATCGCAAGCTTGCTGGTCTCAGACCTTAAAAAGCGGGTTGCAAACTCCAGTCGGTGCCAGGTCCAAAGCGGGAAAGCAAGAAGAATTGGCAAAGACGCCAGCAGCGGTGCATACCATAGATCTGCAAATCGGTAGAGAAGAAAGCTGACTAAAACCGGGAATATTGCTAACAAAACAGTATTTAACAAGCCCCAACGCGGCCTTAACTTTGAATAAACACCGAGTAATAACGCGATAGAGAGTGCGACAGTCACAAAGGCCAGCAACGAGCCAGTCGGTTCAATCATTGTGCCCGACCCAAGTGCGCTATAAATATTTGCGTGTACTTCTACTCCAGGGATCGGTTGATCCAGCCCAAGTATTGGTGTCGGTACTGCATCCCCAAGGCCAGTGGCTGTCAATCCAAATAACACCGTCTTGTCTTTAAAAACATCGGCCTCAAAATTTTTGTTCAACACATCAATAGCAGAAATAGTTTTAAAGGTTCCTTTCGGACCATGAAATGGAATCAGTACTTCATAGTCACCGACCCAGTTAGACGCACTATCAGTATGCTGAACTCGTACACCCGGTAGTTTTGCAGGCGCTACACCCTCGCTTTCCATCGAAGCAAGCGAAAGCATCGACCAGTGTGGTCTTTTGAAACCAGCTTTGAGATACACACGACGGACAATTCCGTCACTGTCGATTGGCAGGAATATGTGCCCAAGAGTACTGGATGCCAGGGCAATTTGAGTGATCGGCAGTCGCTCACCGTCCTGAATATCTGCACCTCTGCCCTCGGTAAGTATCGGCAATACTACCGAACCCGATTTTTCAATCGCGTATGCAAGCCTTGCATCACCCTCCGGGTTACTCACCCCGTGGTCGGTGTATATCACATCGATAAGGATTGTTCTTGCACCAGCTGCGGTCAGCTGTTCAATGATTTTAGCCTGATCGTTCCGCGACCATGGCCAACGACCGTGCTCACCAACACTTCTGGCATCAATGCCGACAATTACAATATCGGGCGCAGGCTCAGATTGGCTTATTCTGACCCAGCTATCATGGATTAGCCGATCCATCTTCAAAGTGACTTCGAAGTGGTCCATCAGCCAGGTTAAAACGGCAAAGAACAGGTAGAAGACTATAAGTGTCCAATAGCCGAGCCGCCCGCGGCGGCGGGCCTCATCTTCAGAGACGGCCATCGCAGGGCGCTAGATTCTAACCGTCAGTTTTGTCGAAAAAATAAAGCAACCCGTAGGGTGACACAGTAGACTCGTTTACGATCTTCCTGCTTTTGATATACCACTCTTTAGCAGGATCAATGTTGACGGTCGTTGTTTCGCCACCCTTCAACTGCTGGATTTCCCGACTCATGATGTATTCGATACCACTATCTATCACGATTGCATTACCTATATTGACTTCCACATCATCAGCAGGTGATCCCAGTGCTGTGATTTTCATCTCAGTGCCGTCAATTTGTACTTCAATTTCCGGTGACTCCGCTTGCGGATCTAAAGCGACCGATCGAATTAACTT
>CAYPDN010000069.1:4862-9319 GCA_964409445.1 uncultured Granulosicoccaceae bacterium | reverse complement strand
GCAATCAGATAACGGACTGCACCATTTGTTGCCTTCCAGCTAATAACATCTTCACTACTAACATGGGTAATTTCATCATTCAGATTAAACTCAGGCTTCAAAAGCAGATCAATTAAATCGTTAATTGATCTGCCATCACCTGCAAGAACACCTTTGCCCAATCCAACATCATTACTACCACCGTTGAACGAAATTGCAACCGAGCCTTCTGTCACACCGAGCGCGTTGCCATCATTAATATCAAAGTCAAAGCGAGTGCCGCGCACCGCCGCACTTGCGTATGGAGAATCTATGCTAAACACTGTTGGCTTTGCAAAGCCATTGCCTTGAACATCAAGCCCGAGCTGGCCTTTTTCTGCTCGCAATTTGATTGCACAGGCATTCTCACGATCAATACACTCAAGCAGATTAATTTTCATTGTGCTTTCAGGCTGGATATTTACCGAAGTACCGCCGTTAAAGGTCACGCTGACAAAACCATCCGCACTGGTTTCTATTAGATCACCCGCATAGATCTTATCGCCTTTAGCAACATTGCCCTTAGTGCCGTTGGCAGCGTTGTGGTGTATTGCTGTGCCCTTAGCAAATATCACCGTTGCGTAGTTGCGTAGTCTCAAAACCTGAGCAGGTATGATGATCACATCACCTGGTTTCAAATCATCAGGTGAATCAAGCTTGTTGTACCTCGCGATTTCTCCCCACGCATCATACGAATTCAATTCGCGAGTCACGATGCCAGAAAAAGTATCACCGGACTCAACGGTAATGTGGAGATCCTGAACAGCGCTTTGCGTTTCATCGGAATTTTTTGTTTCATCCGACTGAGCAAAAACTGCAGTCGACACAAACAATCCGGCCAAAAGAACGGATATGGCAGGGTTAAACAACCGGGCCTTGTCCCAACGGGTTCTTATGATCATTTTTCTTGTTTCCGGAGCGCAAGTCGCGCCTTGCTATTACGCGTATGTTACACCAAGCGCAAGAGTGTCGGCTGACATACTACAATTTTCAACAAATTAAGCCCAAAATCGCCCCTGAATCTGAACAACTGCTTACTCGACACAAAGTTCTAACTCGTTTCAGCTGTCAGCGTCCGTTCTTCCAGACGATAACCATGCTGATAAATCGAAGTTAGTTTCCACTTCTCGGTTGCCGACAGCTTTAATTTCTTTCTCAATCGACTGGCATGAGTATCAACTGTACGAGTATTGAGTTCCGCTGATGTACCCCACACAGAGGTAAGGAGGTGCTGTCGCGACAAAACACGGCCACGGTTGCGGAACAGAAACAACGCAAGATCGTATTCTTTTTCCGTTAACTTTATCGGCTCATCGTCGACGGTAATTTGCCGATTACTGGTATCGAAGGTGTACGGATCATATTGCAGAATTTCTGTTTCCGGCTGAGCTCGCCTTGCCAGCGCACCGATTCGAGCCAGCAATTCGAATTGGCGTACCGGTTTAACAAGGTAGTCGTCGGCACCCGCTTCAAGAGCCGCCACAATATCTGACTCGCCCTGCCTTGCAGTGATGAATATAACAGGCACATCACTTACCAGGCTTTGCCTTACCCACTTTAAAATCTCCAGCCCGGTGGCGTCTGGCAAATTCCAATCAAGAGTAACGACGTCATAACTGGTTTTGCGAAAGGCCCGCTGGAATTCCTCCGGCTTGTGAAAAACCTCACACTGGTGTCCCCGCTCCGTGATCCACCCACCAGCGCGGTTGGCCTGATCGACATCATCTTCGAGCATTCCAATTCGAAGTATCTGAGTATCAGCCAAAGTATTTATCTCCTAAAATTCTGAAATACACAACGTAATCTTAACCTAATAATAACTAATCAACTCTGGCAATCTCTGTGGCTACGACTCGCTACGGATCTCATCCGTTACGCGACTTCTTCGTTACGCGACTTCCGGTGCCGGATTAAAGTAGTGCCTGCCCGCCTGAACTGTTTTGATCTGCCGGAGCAATCGATCATAGTCTTGCTCATTTTGAGCAAAATCGATATCCGTGGCATTGACGATCAACAACGGCGTATCCGTGTAATTATGGAACATCTCGGTATAAGCCTTTTGCAGCCTTGCGACATAACTGCTCGCAATTGCCTGCTCTGACGGAATCGCCCTCTTCTCTATCCGATCGTACAGCACATCCAGCGGTGCCTGGAGATAAACCACTAAATCGGGAACCAGCAAGTCAAATTCGAGCTCCTGCGACAGGGATTGATACAGCTCGAGTTGTTTCGAATTCAGCGTCAGTCCGGCAAATAAACGATCTTTTTGAAACAGGAAATCTGAAACCCGGCAGGTAGATTCGCTGATATTTGCAGCGAGGTCCTTCAATGCATTACGCCGTGACATCAGAAAATGCAGCTGAGTCGGCAGAGCCATATGCTCAGGTTGACGGTAAAAATCATCCAGAAACGGGTTATCTGCCGGGTTTTCCAGAATCAACTCGGCCCTTAGCGACCTTGCCAGACGCCTGGCCAGCGTCGTTTTACCCACTCCAAGAGGCCCTTCCACCGCTACATAGCGCAACTGATTTTCCAAGAATTTCTCCTAATATCTGCGAGCGAGTGTCGCACAAGATATGCTGCGATTCAGCAATCCAACATCGGTGTAATCGGCCAACCGATCAGCCGTTGTCAGGCGGGCAACTAGTCTGCTGATTTGCTGGGATTTCCACGCCGAGTGCGGGTACGCGATCCGTTGCCTGACGAACGATTATTCCCGGCTTTCCCCGACCCACCACCCGATCGATTGCCATTCCGATTACCGGACTTCCTCGGACCTCTTCTGGCCGCAGCACGGCTGCGTGCCTCTTCCAACATCGCCTGTGCTTCCGGAGTTTGCTGAATCGACTCCCAGGTCGAACACAATTTATGCAGGTCTTCTCCTGTGTCTTTTCGCAAACAGAGAAAATCGTAGGCGGCGCGAAAGCGCGGATTACTTAGCAAGCGCTTGCCACGCGCACCCCTGGTGTTTTTTAATCTCGGCTGCATAACCCATATTTCTCTCATGGGTATCGAAAATCTTTTTGGCAGTGAGGTCGCCGCCAGCTGCGCCGGTACAATATCGTCTGCCGCCATATGCAGCGCCGGTACCGGATCAGCCCCGTCAGCTTCGTGCACTTTTGCGCGAGCGGCAACATCCGGCCACAAAAATACCGCATAGATGAACGCCGGCGTTACCGGCAGCTCCTCAGCAATTCGCGAATCGGTGTTAGCGAGACCACGCAGAATCATATCGAGTGCATATTCATCGCCCTCTTTGAGCCTGCTATCCGCCAACGGAAAAAGATATTGCAAAAGATCATGTTCGCGCAGCAGGTTAAAACTCGCTACTCCATGACCGGACTGCACCAGCTTGAGTACTTCTTCAAACAACCTTGCTGACGGAATCTCAGCCAAAAGATGACGATGCTCCTCGATAGCAGCGACACAATCTGTATCCATGTTCAAACCGAGCTTTGCCGCAAACCTGACAGCACGCAACGCTCTGACCGGATCCTCTACAACCCGATCAAACGCATTGCCGATAAACGTGAGCTTGCCGTCCTGCAGATCCTGCACACCATCAAAGAAGTCGACCACGCTGAAGTCATCAATGTTGTAGTAGAGCGCATTAACGGTAAAATCGCGGCGTATTGCATCATCCGCGAGCGTGCCCCCGTAAACGTTATCGCGAGTTATTCGTCCACTGTCGCCAGTCGCACCACCTTCACCTTCACTGTGAGCTGCACGGAATGTGGCCACCTCAATAATGTCACGACCAAACACCACATGTGCAAGCCTGAATCGGCGACCAATCAAACGACAGTTTTTAAAAAGCGCTTTAATATCTTCCGGACTGGCATCCGTAGCTATATCGAAGTCTTTTGGATTTTGTTCTAACAACAAATCCCGCACACCGCCGCCGACAAGATAGCTTGCATAACCCGCTTCGTTAAGGCGATATAACACCTTCAACGCATTTTTACTGATGTCCTTGCGTGAAACATTATGCTGATCACGCGAAAGTGTATTCGGTTGCATACCGCTTATCAGTTACGTAATGCAGTCAAGCTACAAGGCCTGTTCATTTTGTTCGCCAGTACGAATACGAACTACACCCTCGACCGGTTCGACGAATATCTTGCCGTCACCAATTTTTCCAGTACGGGCGGCATTAGATATCGCCTCAATACACTCTTCAACCTGATCATCAGAAACTACCGCTTCGAGCTTCACCTTCGGCAGAAAGTCAATCACATACTCCGCACCACGATATAACTCTGTGTGGCCTTTCTGTCGACCGAAACCTTTCACCTCGGTGACTGTAATTCCTTTTACACCAACTTTTGAGAGTTCCTCACGGACATCTTCAAGTTTGAAAGGTTTGATAATCGCAGTGATCTTTTTCATCTATTTTTGGTTCATCTATTTTGGTTCATCTATAGCGAGCCAGGTCGCGC
>CAYPDN010000069.1:0-4762 GCA_964409445.1 uncultured Granulosicoccaceae bacterium | reverse complement strand
TGGCACCTGTGCACGTGCCAGACAAAACACCAGCTGCAAAATAGCCACTCTGCAATCACCGTAATAACGCGCAAACTCTTTTCAAAAAGCTCGACAACGTCACCAGAAGAACCCAGCTGAAATTGAAACCTGTTCAGTTATCTCGCGAGCATAACCAAATCTGATATCCCAGTTGCGCCGCAAGCCAAGGGCCAGATCCACACTGATACGGTTGCGATCTCGTCCACTACTACCCAGATCTTCATGCCTCTCAACCGTCGCATGCACTCGCATTCGCGGCGTCAGGGCACCTGTTACACCGGCACTCACTCTTATCACAAACGGACTATCTTCCTTGTAGCGCTTTTGTACTCTTCCACCAGCCATTAAAAAACCGGTGAACCCGCGACTAAGGCTACTGGATTTCCCGAGCTGCAAATCCATCATCAAACGCTGGCATCTTTTACACGCATCGTTAGTTTTATCCAC
The DNA here is from genome assembly GCA_964409445.1 of uncultured Granulosicoccaceae bacterium. Lineage (GTDB taxonomy): Bacteria > Pseudomonadota > Gammaproteobacteria > Granulosicoccales > Granulosicoccaceae. The sequence goes on along the minus strand of CAYPDN010000069.1, from coordinate 4,294 downwards.
TCCCAAGCGCCAGTGCCAGGACGTACCGTTGTCTCCGGGTATGCCTGTTATAGAAGGCGCAAGGTTAGTGATATTGATCAAATCAAACTTACCAATAGTCACGTCGCTCTCATCAAACACCAGCTCTGTATCCAGTAAAAGAAATTCACCAGAGGTACTACGACCAATATCGTGTGCCAGAAAATCAAAGTACGCAGGTCGGATACGCAACTTATTTAATACACCAATAGCGTTGTTATCTACCGCAGAGAAAGCCAAATATCCCGGACGTTGTGCAAGGTGAGGCTGTAATGGCAAATCACCTTCGGCGTCCCGACTTTCCGCTACAGGCAAGGCAAAGCGTTTTATTAGCAGTTGTTTCTTTTCTTCAGCCGCCTCACTATCATCTTTATCAAGTCGAAGCCTGAATTCATAGTAGTCAATGAGAGCATCGATGATTGCAAATTTGGATATTAACTGCAGCGATTCAAATTGCACCGTATCCAAAATCAGACGCTGAACAATCTGTTGCTTGAATATGGCTCGCTCATCCTCCGATAAACCGTAGTATCGTCGGTGAAATCTGCTTCTGCGAGACGGATGGTAGCGAATATTACTCACCAGTGGATTATCTGCTGTACCTACCCGCACAAGCCTTTCAAAAACGTTGTAGGGCATTGTCCACGGCATGTACTTCGGTACCAGCTGCGCTGGCGTCACCACTGCAAGTAACTTCGCTATCTGGTAGGCACAGTTTTTCCTGAAAAAAAAATAATTCAGTTCTGCGTTTTGGAGCTCCCAGGTATGGGCCAGTAATAAACTTAGTTCTGCCTCAGACAGGTTCAGCTCATACTCCCATACATCCCGCAGATCCTCTTCACCGTAAGCCGCCATGTGTTTAAAAAACGGCTGCCTTTCAAATACAGCTGAATAACCTCCGGAGATACCATTATAAAAATAACTAAGAGTATCAGTGTCATCAGGTACTTCTGCACCAAAATTAATTGTTGGATCCAGCAGATCACCGCTACCGCTTGCGCTACGGGAGTTATACTTCAAAAAGTTATGCCCGAAAAATGAAGCGGGACTTTTCATATGCCCGGTAGCAAACACCATACTGACAGAGCCAATAGATTCGGCATTGAGCCAGTCCTGATAGCCTGAGCAATTTACTACCGGTGTATTTTGAATCGCAGGAATATGCCGTCGCAGCCATATGTACCGTGCTGGAAACCGGCACTGTCCATGCTGATCGGGATCGTCAACGACCTCGGTCATCGCCTTTATCGATAACTTGAGCTCGCTAAGCGGATCGCGGTTTCCATCCGGCGCAAGAAAAAACCTGCCAGCGAGAATTGTGCTGCTTCGTGACGCCCACACACCCGGTGTCTCATAGTGCAATAACGCACGCCACACCCTGTCATTTGCTAAAGAGCTCAGCTCCTCTTCTGCAGCCCAGGCGCTGCCAATACAAAGCAAAAGCAAGGTGTATACAACTGCATCTGCCCAAGCCCTAATAAGACGCAGCTGCACAGTCATTAAGAATCAATCTCTACGCTACAAAATAAAAAGCCCGCGTCATTTAACAACGCGGGCTTAAAAGGTTAATAGTGGTTTGTGTTAACCCACACTGCACACCTGTTCTGATCTCAGGTTCACAGCTTTAAACATCGAGTACGCTTTCTCGTTGTTTGTCGAAGTACTGTACCCGGCTGCACTTACTGCGAGTGCCATGTCTGCACGAATCAATGGTATTGCTACGGCCTGTTCCGCACGATCACATCCAGCAAGACCCAACACCGCAACCAGATGCTCACCAGCACCACGAGCAGTATCTTCAATCAGAGCCGGATAGGCGTCCTTAATAAAGGAAGCTGTGTTGGTGGTTTTTTCAGCGCAAAAAGTGTCTTCGGATAAAGTGGCAGATGTATAGGCGTAAGAACCAAGAGCGCCAGACACCACGTTCAAACCAAGCGATAGTCCTCGTTGGTCTTCATTGGTTAAAATCAAACCCCAAAAACACTCCTCCAATGCTGTTTTGAAGTCACGGGACTGTGCCGATGCCGGAGCATTAATAGACAAAGACCATACAATCGTCATACACAAAGCTACTAGTTTTATTTTCATGAATCACTTCTCCGTTCCGTTTAAATCAGCAGGATAACACGAGCTTTTTCGATTGAAAGTTACACATTCGGGATATTTTTATCTCCCACTAAAAATTACACCGTCCTTCTCCACAATCTATCTGCCACGGGTATATTTACGAGCCACTCAAATAATCGAAGGGTGAAATCTAAATTAAGACTAATTGATTAATCCTGGCAACGGGTATAAAACAACAATTGCAAGATAGCGAGTCGCTGCGATGCCACAGCTTCACGCAAAAAAAACGCGGCACAGGGCCGCGTCTTTACAATTATTGGCTCTCGAGAGCTGAATTTATTTACTCAGTACAGCGAGGTCTGACTCCTGACTTGAAAACCATGCAGCAAGATCACGGATATCCTGATCACTCAGGGCCGTCGCAAAGCCCGCCATAATGGCACTATCACGAGCACCAGACCGGTAATCCTGCAACGCACGAATAAGATAGCTTTCGTATTGACCAGCAAGCTTCGGGTTAGTCTCGATAGTGCTGTTACCATCAGCACCATGGCATGCGGCGCAAGTTGCGGCGAGTGCTTCACCGTTGGCTGCATCACCACCCGCTTCACTAATACCTGATACAAAGATTAACGGCGCGGCAACCAGCAGCGATTTAAAAATATTCATCACGACTCCGTTATTTCAGTGAGGCAAAGTAAGCAGCAATGTCGGCAATGTCAGCTTCACTGAGTGAAGATGCATTGGCCTGCATGGTTGCGTGCGATCGAGTTTTGTTCTTGTAAGCGGTTAGCGCGTCAATCAGGTACTGCTCGTGCTGACCACCAAGCTTTGGCACATGGTAAGTAGGATAGACATTCACCTGGGCTGGTATGCCGTGGCAACCCAGACAGGTCTCAGCCTTCTGTTGCCCCGCTTCAGGATCACCTGCAATTGCTGTCCCGCTCACGAGGAGTGAGGCAAACCAAATCGGGATCATTTTGCTCTTTATAAGCATTGATTTCATTAGTTAAAAGCCGTGAAAATTCAAATTCTTGGAATGAGTATAGTCGCCACAGGTGGTCTGCATTTCCGACCACACAGTGTACTTAGCTCTGATACCTAATAATAGACGGTTTTAGCAGACTGGCTGCGTTGCAATATCGATCACTTTGCGAACCGTCAGGACACCTTATGCAATTTTGCTGCTCTGCCTGCTCCCCGGGACAATTCACAAGCGTCATTTGGCCTCCGACAATTCCATAATCAGAGCATTCATGCGACTCACAAAGCCCGCTGCATCGTCAAGCTGACCGCCCTCTGCCAGTACCGCCTGATCGAGCAACAACTTGCTCCAGTCTCCAAAGCGGTCTTCATCGGATTCGTTATCCATTTTGACCAGAATCGGATGCTGTGGGTTGATCTCGAGCGTTGGTTTGCTGTCTGGCACATCGTGGCCGGCCTGCTTCATCAACTGCTGCATATGCATAGCCATTTCCTGCTCACCAAGAACCACACACGCCGGTGATGAGGTTAGACGATGCGAGACACGAACCTCGGCTACTTTCTCTTTGAGATTTTCCTGCAAACGCTCGACCAGCTTTTCAGATTCTTTTTCAACGTTTTCCTGTGCTTCTTTTTCTTCCTTGTCGCTGATCTCCCCAAGATCAAGATCACCTTTGGCGACTGAGCTTAGCGCCTTGCCATCGTACTCGTTGAGGTAGCTCATCATCCATTCATCAACGCGATCGTACATAATGAGTACTTCTACATCCTTCTTGGCAAAAATCTCAAGATGCGGACTGTTCTTACCAGCGGTGTAGCTGTCTGCTGTGATGTAGTAAATTTTTTCCTGACCCGGCTTCATTCGGGAAATATAGTCAGCAAAGCCTACACTCTGCTCATCGTTGCTATTGTTAGTTGAAGCAAACCGGTAAAGTCCCGCCACCTTTTCTTTATTGGCAAAGTCCTCACCCGGTGCTTCTTTTAAACAGGCACCGAACTGGCTCCAGAATTCTTTGTAGTCATCAGCATCATTTTTCGCCATGCCTTCCAGCAGAGATAAAATTTTCTTGACTGACGCACCGCGAATACTCTCTACCACCTTATTGCTCTGCAGAATTTCACGCGAAACGTTGAGCGGCAGATCACTGGAGTCAACCAAACCACGAACAAATCGCAAATATCGCGGCATCAGCTTTTCAGCTTCATCCATAATAAAAACACGCTG
>CAYPDN010000068.1:0-13234 GCA_964409445.1 uncultured Granulosicoccaceae bacterium | reverse complement strand
ACCACCTCGTCAAGTTCACTAAGAAACTCCTCTTCTGCGAAGTTGCTGTCCCATCTGAATGCCAGAATAGAAATGTCAGTGCCTTGTTGTAAATTGTCGAGATAGCCCGATTTGATCGAATCGCATTTAGCAGACTGTCTCGTCAGTGAGCATCCGCCAGCGGCGTACATTTTTACACGCATGTTGCTGTCTGCGGCCAGCAGCGAGATAAGCTCGAAATAGTGTTCTGCATGACTGTTGCCGTATAGCAGTATTTCGTTGTCGCTTTCTTTTTCGCCACCAACACAACCCAGGTTGACCAGGGAAGGGCACTGGTTTTTATCTATATGACTGTACTGGTAAGCGGTATCGATCGTATCCGTGCTAAGACGATCGGGAATGCCTTTTTTCAAGACAACTCCAGCCGCAAGTAATGCCAGTGCAGCACTCGGGATAACGAAGTACATAACAAGTGCTTTGATACCCACAACCTTCAGCGTGCGTAGCGGGCGTTCAACTGCGTAATAAGAAATTGTGCTTAATGCAAATATCAGCACCAGACAAATCGCCTGAGCCGCAAGAGGTAAATGCAGATAGCCTTCGGTTGTGTTAAGAATGTAGCGGGCAAACGCCAGTACCGGCCAGTGAAATAAGTACAGGGAATAGGATAATAGCCCGATCCATACAACAAATTTATTTTCCAGAGCTCTGTTTACCCAGGTGTCTTCGCTGTGGATGATCAGTGCAATTGGGATGCAGGCCAGCAGTGCAGAGAAACCCGGAAAAACAAGCTGCTTATTAAAAAATATCAAAGTGCCAACCAGTATCACCACGGCTACGGTGGTCAGTATGTTGGAGTTGCTTTTTTCTATCGTGCCCCTGGCATGCAGGATGGCGAGGATCGAGCCAACCAGTAACTCTCCCATACGAGTGAGTAGAAAATAGTAGCTTAAGCCTGCAAGGCTGCTCCTGCCAGACATGAACTCGGCAAGTGCAAAGCTTGCTATGGCGAGCAGACTCAATACGATCGTGAGGTTTAACTTCAGGTATCGGATGAAGAGTATCAGTATCAGAGGCAGTACAAAGTAGTATTGCTCTTCCACTGACAGTGACCAGGTATGTAACATTGGCCACTCTGATGAATCAGATGAAAAGTAGTCGCCCGTTCTCAGCGCAAATTGCATATTGGAGGCAAACAAAACTGCGCCAAGTACTGAAATTGACGTCTTGTAGAAGTCGTACGGTAGAAGAATGATGTAACCGGCAATCAACGTCAGCACTGCCATGAAATATAGCGGTGGGAGTATTCTCTTTGATCGCCGTACGTAAAAATTAATGATGGAATACTTATGATTTACCAGCTCGGTATATACGATGCGTGTAATCAGGTAACCTGAGATCACGAAAAAAATATCAACACCGAGGTAGCCTGCAGTTAGATAACGTGGATCGAGATGGAAGAGTAATACCGCAAGGACTGCTATTGCTCTTAGCCCGTCAATATCTTTTCGGTATTTCAAACTTTTCATATTATTCATACAGGCGCGGCCATACGGTGTAAGAGGTATCGCCGGAAAGTTGCGGCACGAATGTAGGCGCTATGGCAGCTTGCAAGCATTTATGGAAGATCGCCCGGTGGGTTAGCGGTAACAACGGTAGTTATAGTCCTAAACGACAGCATTTTTGACGCCAGCCACAAAGTGATTGGGGGCGTGCCTGGAAATGCTTGATTTGCGAGCCACGGATCCGGGGTTGAATCTACCAATTTCGGCCGCAATACAGGGTGACTGGTTGGCAAGCGATCCCGAGCCTTGCGCGTGTTTTGCATGCGAAGCGGCGCTGTCTGGCACAGAAATTTACAGATTCCGTGCGAACACGGTTTAACATCGAAATACAGCTATCCGTCAGTTACTTATGTAATATTAAGCGGGTAATAATTGGGAAATCTCGGCATATGAAACTATTCGGTCTTCTCCTTGGCCTGTTTGCGGCGTTAAGTGCGTGTTCTACCAATCCGGTTACGGGCAAAAGTGAGCTCACTTTTGTCGGTGAAGAATGGGAACTGGGCATCGGCAAGCAGCAGTATTCTCCGGCACGTCAGTCACAGGGTGGTGACTATCTGGCTGATCCGGTAATTCAACGCTATGTTAATAAAGTAGGCCAGCGGGTCGCTGCAGTCAGTGATCGCAAACTGCCCTACGAATTCAGAGTGATTAATTCCAGCGTGCCGAATGCATGGGCGCTACCCGGCGGCAAGATTGCCATAAACCGGGGGTTATTAACCGAGCTTTCCAGTGAAGCGGAACTCGCGGCAGTTCTGGGGCACGAGGTCGTCCATGCAGCTGCCAGACACGGTGCACAAAACTTTACTCGTGGTACGGCGTTGCAGGTTGGGGTGCTGGCCGCAACAGTTGCTTCGGCCGGTAAAGAGTATTCCAACCTTGCTCAACTGGGTGCCAATGTTGGTGCTCAACTTATCAGTACTCGCTATGGTCGAGATGCCGAGCGTGAGTCTGACAAATTCGGTATAGAGTACATGGTGGCCGCAGGCTACGATCCACAGGGCGCAGTCGATCTACAGCAAACGTTTTTGCAGTTGTCTGAAAATCGGCGTCAGGATTTCATAACCGGGTTGTTTGCCAGTCATCCACCGTCTGCAGAGCGATTAGCCAACAACCGTAAACTTGTGGCCGAATTGAACGTAACCGGGGAAACCGGTGCTGACAGATACCAGCAAAACATTAGCAGGCTAATAAAAGCAGAGCCAGCTTATGAAGCTTATGATGAAGCCAAAAAAGCATTGGCGGAAAAAAATGTTGCCAGTGCGCGGTCATTATTGAGACGCGCAATCAGTATTGAACCTAAGGAAGGGCACTTCCACTCAATGCTTGGAGACATAGAGCTGGCGGGTAACAACCCGCGTGCAGCGCTGAGTCACTACAACACCGCTATCAGAAATAACGACGGCTTCTTTTATTATCACCTGCAGAAAGGTCTTGCCAGTGAAGAGCTGAGAGACTACCGAGCTGCAACTGCATCATTGAATCGAAGCATTGAGTTGCTGCCTACTGCTAACGCGCACAATGCACTAGGCAATATCGCCAGAGTAAACGGTCAGCGAGAGCGAGCAGTTGCCAGTTACAGTAAGGCAGCGGCGCACCAGAGTGCAGCAGGGCAGCAAGCCCTTGGTTCATTGGTTGAACTGGATTTGTCGTCTAACCCTGGTAAGTATGTAGCAACTCAACCGCGCGTTAGTAAAGAGGGAGTAATATCTGTACTGGTCAAGAACAATACGCCGCGTAATATTGATGGTGTAGTTCTGCAGGTAGTCTATCCCGCAAATGGGCAGTTGGTTACAAAAACCGAACGTGTCTCAGGAATCCTTGGTGCAGGTAAAACTGCAACAATTAACGCTAGATTAAGGATTGACCCAAATCTTGCGCGCAATGTTAAAACCGGTGTTGTCAGAGCTGCTGTCTCACAAAGGTAATAGTTTTCTTAACACTTATATGAACCAGTGTCGGGTATTTGAAGATTGATCTTCAAATGCCCGTTTTTTGTTTTGGAGCTGGTAAGCCAGGCTCTTGTATTTTAAATTTAAGAATCTCTATGCAAATCGCTAACAACACAGTTGTCTCTTTTCACTACAAGCTTGAAGAGGTTGGTGGAGACTATAAAGAAGATTCGGCCGGTGGTGACCCGATGTTGTACCTGCATGGTCACCGTGGAATACTCCCCGGGCTTGAAGATGCAATGAAAGGCAAGGTCGCCGGAGATAAGTTTTCTGTTCAGGTGCCGCCTGAAAACGGCTATGGGTTGAGAAGGGATAACAGCGTACAGCGTGTGCCGGTTAAGCACTTGATCGGTCGAAAAAAACCGCAGCTGGGTGAACTGGTAACGGTAAACGCTAAAACCGGAAAGGTTAATGCCACCGTCGTTAAGGTTGGTCGGCACAATGTCGATGTCGACACCAACCATCCATTGGCAGGTAAAGAGTTGAAGTTCGATATTGAAGTGGTTGATGTGCGGGAGGCAACGATGGATGAGGTTTCTCATCGTCATGCACATGGCCCGGTTGGTCATCAGCACTGAGCCAGTAAAACTTGCAGTGATAGACTTATACGCAGCTCGAACCGCAGCGTTACAAAATTCCGCGAGATCCCTCTAAGACTAAAACGATGATCATCGCATTGCGTGACGCTGTTTATAGCACTGGGTCCACACTCCGGTCTTGATTGGGCCACCGTTCAGCCAGGCCCGCTTAAGCTGATAGAGTAAAATCGTGACGATTTTCACTCGGTAAGCCGCAATTTGAACCGGTTCTCGTTGAAAAACGAAATGGGAGTTGCGATACTGATGCGTTGCTGCTCGTTAGAGCTGAACGCACAGGATTCATGACGGCGATTAGGTGGTAGCAATGCCCTGTAGATACCGAGCAATTTTAAATCACAGGGTAGTTTTTATGCGCTCTACATCGCACGAAGAGCCTTTATATTTGTGGCCTGCGCCACACACACCAGTCTGGAGACAAACTATATGAGCATTAAATCAAAACTGATCCACGCAGCGGCAGGTGCTGCACTTCTAGCGGGTGCCCAGTCAGCGGCAGCGCTTGATGAGCTTAACGTCGCTTACTTCCTCGAGTGGCCAATGCCTTTCCAGGCAGCGAAGGTTGCTGGTACTTATGACGATGAGCTCGGTCTGAAAGTAAACTGGACCGCATTCGATACCGGTACTGCAATGTCTGCAGCAATGGCATCGGGCGATATCGACATCTCTGTATCTCAGGGTGTACCTCCATTTGTTGTTGCCACTTCCGCAGGTCAGGATCTGCAAATACTTGACGTAGCAGTTTCCTACTCGGACAACGACAACTGCGTTGTTCAGTCTGCACTTGAAATCGACAAAGATTCTGCTGGTGAGTTGGCGGGTAAGAAAGTTGCGGTCCCTCTGGGAACAGCTGCACACTACGGTTTCCTGAAGCAGATGAGCCACTTTGGTGTCTCACTTGATTCACTGAATGTTGTAGATATGGCTCCGGCTGAAGGCCAGGCAGCGCTCGCACAAGGTGCGGTTGACATGGCGTGTGGTTGGGGTGGAGCACTTCGTCGCATGGTAGAGTCAGGCAACATTCTTCTTACCGGTGCGGAAAAAGAAGAGCTGGGTATTCTTGTATTTGATGTAACTACAGCGCCTTCAGGGTTTGTTGCTGAAAATCCAGATGTTGTTGCCAAATTCCTTTCTGTAACTGCAAGTGCTAACGATCAGTGGGCTGCAGGCCAACCTGGTGATATGCTTACTGCAATTGCAAAAGATGCTGGTATGTCTGAAGAAGACACTCTTTCAACCATGGCTACTTTTGAGTTCCCGGGTGTTGAGGATCAACTTTCCGGTAAGTGGTTAAGTGGTGGTGCTCAGAGCTTCATGAAAGGTGTTGCTGAAGTTTTCGTTGAAGCGGGTTCTATCGATGCAGCCAAAGATAGCTACGTTGATAACGTAAACTCCGGACCACTAACTGCAGCGAAAGATTTGTAATTCATATCGCTTGTTGTGCAGTACCTGTAACTGGCGGCCCTTTGTTATCTTAGGGCCGCTTTTTTTTGCGTTAAAAACATAAGGAACCAGCCAGAGTGTCAGGTCTACTGATCAACGATATATCCATGCGGTTTGATCTGCCCAAAGGTGGGTCGGTACAAGCCCTCAAGAATGTGACGCTCGATATCAAATCGGGAGAGCTTCTGAGTGTGCTGGGCCCTTCGGGTTGCGGTAAAACTACGTTGCTCAATATAGTTGCTGGCTTCCTGGTGCCGACTGAAGGGCAAATTATTCTAAATGATGAAACACTGGTTGGCCCCGGACCCGAGCGGGGAATGGTGTTCCAGCAAGGGGCATTGTTTGAATGGATGAGCGTACGCAACAACGTATCGTTTGGCCCGGATATGAAAGGCATGCCGCGTCGCGAAAGTGCGGCATCTGTTGATCGGTTACTGGATATTGTTGGCCTGCAGGACTTTAAAGAAAAGATGGTTTATGAATTGTCTGGTGGAATGCAACAACGCGTCGCATTGGCAAGATGTCTTGCCAATGAGCCCGATGTTATCTTGATGGATGAACCCCTGGGTGCGCTCGATGCTTTGACTCGCGAGAAGATGCAATCTCTTGTTTTGGATCTTTGGAAAGAAACCGGCAAGACTATTATTCTCATTACACACTCCGTTGAAGAAGCACTTTTGTTAGGCGAGCGTCTTCTGGTTATGGCGCCGCGTCCCGGTCGAATACACAAAGAATACAGGCTGCCATTTGCCGACATGGGGGTTGGCAATGATCTGCGCGAGGTCAAGAAGCATCCGGACTATGCCACAACCCGTGAAGAGATCCTTGCAATGATTTGGGAGATGGAAGAAGAAATAATGGGCCGTTCGGAGGACACACCATGACCGGTTTTATTGTTCTTTTTGTCTACATCGCTATTTTTGTTGTCAGCTTGTTGGTTGTAACCTGGGCTACGCGAAATTTCTTTTCAAGAGATGATTATACTTCGCTAAAAACCGTTACCTTTGGTGATGAGAGTGCTGTGCGTGCAAACCGTGTGGCAAGTGTTCTCTCGGTGCTGGCTATAATATTTCTGTGGGTAGCGTTTACCAATTCGTCGTTGCCTTTGCCGAAAGCAAAAGGACCGTTCTCTGGTGAAGCCTCTTTCACTTATACATCGACGCTTGAAAATGGTGAAACAGATGACGCGACAGTTACGTTGCTGGTGCATCGTGAAGACCTGCAGCTAACCAGGGGTGAAGATGGCAAACCTCTGTCTTTGCCAAAGAAGCCTGAAGTTGAAGAAGGAGATGGTTTCGCGAAAAACGACAGCTTAATTATCCCGCGCTATGGTTCGAAGGTAATTAACGTATTCAAGAATGATGAATTTGGTAAAAAAGACGGCGCGAAAATTACTCATTACAACGGGGAGCCGATCAGCCCCGGGGAAAAAATAATTTTGCCGGAGGGCTCTCTGGCACTGACGCCCAAGGGTGGAGTATTCTTCGAGCCCGCCACCGGTTTTCGTATGGCACGTTTGTATCTGCCGGCGCCAGAGGTTACCAGCTCTCGTTTTTTTGAGTTGAATGCGGATGGTTATCGCAACTTCACGTTACTGGAACACACCTGGGCATCATTGCAGCGGGTTCTGCTGGGCTTTTTCTTTGGTGCGCTGCTGGGCATTCCACTGGGCTATGCGATGGGATTAACCAACTGGGCCAGAGGCTGGTTTGATCCGATCGTCGAATTTATGCGCCCGGTACCACCACTGGCGTTGATACCATTGATGATTATCTGGTTTGGTATCGGTGAACAGTCCAAGGTGATACTTCTGTTTCTCGCAGCACTCTGGATCATGACTATTGCAGCACGATCGGGCGTATCAGGGGTAGCGATATCAAAAGTACACGCGGCCTATTCGCTTGGTGCCAGTAAGTGGCAGATTTTAAGAAAGGTGATCATACCTAATTCACTACCGGAGATTTTTACCGGCTCACGAGTCGCGATGGGAGTCTGTTGGGGTACGGTGGTGGCAGCAGAATTGGTAGCAGCCGAGAAGGGGCTTGGCATGATGATCATGGTGGCCTCTAAATTTCAGCTTACTGATATTGTTATTGTGGGGATTATTCTTATTGGCGTAATTGGTTTTTTGATTGATATTGGTATTCGCTTGCTTGAGGGGTGGTTGGTGCCCTGGAAGGGCAAGATCTAAGTATTGAAGCCCGCTCTCGCGGGCTTTTTTTTAGGCTTTGTTCTTTATCTGTTTTTATCGCTTTGGCTTTGAGGTTATACAGTCTTGCGCAGCAAAACCCCCATACCAAATAATGCCAACACACCAGAAAGTGTCATAGCAATAAACATAGGCAACTCAGACTGCTGAAGCGTCGCACTCAAAACAAGTGTGATGACAATGGCAGTGCCAATCTGAATAGTACCCAACAAGCCCGATGCACCTCCAGCTATGTCTGAGCGCACACTCATTGCTGCTGAGGTCAGGTTCGGTAAGCACATGCCGTTGCTAAGAGCGATGAGTTGCATTGGTAGAAACAAGCCTGTCAAATTGCTTGTTCGGGAAAATACCCAGAATAGTATTACTCCGAGTACCAGTGGGATCATGCTTAGCACCAGCATTTTTTGAGTGCCAAGGGATTCCGAGAATTTACCGGCAACAAAATTTCCTGCAAGGTATCCAATTGCTACCAAACTGAACCATGTGCCATAGGTGGTTGCGCTATGGTTGCGCAGTTCCATTACTACATAGGGTGCACCGGCCAGGTAACAGTAATAAATACCGACAGAGCCACACATAATTAATACATAGGCCAGATACTCTCGCTCCTGTAGCAGTTCCTTATTTGACTGCCATCCGCTTTGTTTCGGTTTGTATTCTGTTCTTAGGGTTTCGTGCTGATAACGGTAACTTAACCACGCCAGAACGAAGCCTGCCAGCGCCAGTATTAAATACATAATCCGCCAGCTGCTGACGTCGGTGATCCAGCCGAATAGTGCAGGGCCGAACAGTGGTGCGATCATCATGGCTGTTATCATATAGCCTATAGCGCTGGCAGCTTTATCCTTTGGATGAACATCACGCATGATTGTACGCGTCAGGAAAACACACACTGCGGATCCAAAGCCTTGTATAAATCGCCCGGTCAGTAATATCTCGATGCTTGGCGCTACAGTACAAACCACACCTCCAAGACCGAACAAAATCAGGCCACCAATCATCACTGGCCTTCGCCCTTTTTGGTCTGCGAGATTGCCGAGTACCACCTGAGATATCATCGATGCGAATAAGTAGATGCTGAGGGTTAGCTGCGCCATGCCATAACTTGTACTGAGTGAATGCATCACTGCAGTATTGGCTGGCAATACGCCGTTCATGGTGATCGGTGCCAGTGCAGAGATAACCACAAGCAGCCACAAGGGTGGCTGGCTAACTGAACTATCAGCCTGGGAGCGTTGCATGCTTGTTACTTCGCCTGATGTGAGGATGCAGGTTTACCTGACGTGACAGGATACATGGTTTGATCGGTGTGCCGGAATATCGTCTGTGTCTCGCCTGTCTATCGAGAGCTCAATTGGTACAATCAGTCTTGTTGAATCTACAGAACGAGTAATAAATTATAATTTCCCGCCCTAAAGTTGTTGTATTCGGTGCGATCAATATTGATCTGCTGGCAACTGCAGAACACCTGGCTGTCGCAGATGATTCGACTCCGGGAAGACTGCGCCGCTGCGCTGGTGGAGTAGGGCGTAATATTGCAGAAAATCTGGCTCGACTTGATATCGATACAACTCTGGTATCTGCCGTTGGCAATGATGAATTCGGACGGCACATACTGTCAGCTACCGAGGCCGCAGGGGTGAACATTGAGGCAGTGGCGGTAAAGCCAGATTTAGCCACAGCGAGCTACACGGCTATTCATGATAGTGACGGTGAGCTATTACATGCAGTGTCCGATATGCGCATCTTTGATACCTTTGTGCTGCCTGACTTTGAGACCATAGCTCTCGCAATTGAATCATCGGATGCTGTCGTGCTTGATGCCAATCTGCCAGAGCCTGCACTTGTTGAAATTGTTAATTACTGTCGTGGAAAAATTATTGTTGCAGATTGCGTATCGCGCCAAAAATGTAAAAGGCTCAATGGTGTGTTGAGCGCGCTTTCGCTGTTAAAAGTGAATCTTGCAGAGGCGATTGCCTTGATTGGTTCTAAAGATCTGGCTGAATCTAAAAACCCGGCTGGTTGTAAAGATGAGATCGATGAAGCATTGCTTTGCGATCTGCATAAGCTTGGGCCATCGCAACTGCTGCTCTCTGCTGGCAGTGAAGGTGTTGCAATATCAGATAATGCAGGTGTGCAGCGAATGTCCGTATCGCCAAAAACTGATGTTGTTTCAACAAGTGGTGCGGGTGATGCGCTGTTGAGTGGTGTGCTCGCTGCGAGGTTGTATGGTAAGAACGTCTCCGAGCAACTGCGTTGGGGTGCAATCGCTGCTGCTGAAACTGTAGGTGTACACTCTGCATGTTCTGAGTCGATCAGCCGCCAGCTTTTATCTCGCTAAATTTTAAGAATACTTGATGACCAACATAGACTCCCGATTATCAATCAGCGATGAGGTGCAGGCAGCGCTTGCTGCGTCACGTCCTGTTGTGGCTTTAGAGTCGACTATTATTTCACACGGTATGCCGTGGCCGCAGAATGTTGAAACTGCTTTAATGGTAGAGGATAAAGTCAGAGAGCATGGTGCAGTCCCTGCCACCATTGCCATTATGAACGGACAACTTTGTGTCGGGCTTGATAAGGACCAAATCGAAGCGATAGGCAAGGCCGGGCAAAAAGCGGTAAAGGTAAGTCGGCGAGATATTCCTTTTTTAATGCAGAGCCCGAAGGATATAGGCACCACAACTGTTGCTGCAACGATGATCATTGCAGCACTGGCTGGTATTTGGGTTTTTGCCACCGGTGGAATTGGTGGTGTACATCGAGGGGCTGCAAAAACCATGGATATCTCGGCTGACCTGTCAGAGCTAGGTAAAACCAGTGTGGCGGTAGTGTGCGCGGGTGTTAAATCGATACTTGATATCGGTTTAACACGTGAATACCTGGAGACTCAGGGTGTGCCGGTTATCGGTTATCAGACTGACGTGTGGCCTGCGTTTTATACGCGTCGCACTGCATACCCTGTCGACTACCGGCTTGATACGCCAAACAGTGTTGCATCTGTATTAAGCAGTAAGTGGTCTGTCGGTATTGAAGGTGGTGTAGTTATATGTGCACCGGTGCCGCAAGAGTACGCTATGGACGAAGAAGTTATGGAGTCAGCAATAAGTAAGGCGTTAATAGAGGTGGGTGAACGCGGCATTACCGGTAAGGATATAACACCGTTTTTGCTTGATCGCATCGCCGGTATTACCGAAGGTGACAGTTTGCAGACGAATATTCAGCTGGTTTTAAATAACGCCGCTATTGCAGCGGGCATAGCTGCGGCGGGGTCTATTAAGTAAGATAGCGAGCCTCGTCTGAGGGTAGTGTTTTGGACAACTGTCCGAGCTAATCTTTACCGTTGTTGTCTTTAGCGTGCCAGACGTTGCCACGCGCGTGAATTGACGTTGAAGTGACGGCACGGCGGCCTGCTGTTAACTCCCGGTATAAAGTAAACAAGCCCATCAATACGACAATCGCAGCACCAAATAACGTATAAAAGTCTGGCACCTCCGCGAATACAAAGTAGCCGCCAACCATGGCCCAGATCAAACTGGTATACCGGTAGGGCACCACGTAGGAGATTTCACCGGTGCGCATTGAAAGTACTAAAAACTGGTAGCCAAAAAACAAAAAACA
The DNA here is from genome assembly GCA_964409445.1 of uncultured Granulosicoccaceae bacterium. Taxonomy (GTDB): domain Bacteria; phylum Pseudomonadota; class Gammaproteobacteria; order Granulosicoccales; family Granulosicoccaceae. The sequence continues at coordinate 1,872 of CAYPDN010000068.1, read as the reverse complement.
GGCGGCAACAAACAGAGTGCCCAGTTGCGCAACGGAGACTGGTTGCCAGTTACTTTGTATGGTGGATACTAAAGCACCTACAACACAAATAGATACGGACGTTGCCAGTGATACCAGCAGTGACGGTAGATCTTCAGGCAGACACCGAGTGGCGAGATCGCGCCCGGTTGCAAACAATACCGACAATATCACCAGTATCGATGCAGGTTGAAATCCATCAACACCTGGCCGGACGATAATCAGCACACCAATAAAGCCAATACCAATCGCTATCCAGCGCCTCCAGCCAATAGGTTCTTTTAATATCAATGCAGCGCCCAGCGCTACCGTAAGTGGTAATGCCTGCAATATTGCAGAGATCGTAGAAAATGGCAGTATTGTAAGCGCTGTAAGGAATAACAATGTAGCGCCAACTTCTCCAGCTGAACGCATTGCGATCATCGGGGTAAAAAGCTCACCAATGCGTTTAAGTACACCACTTTTCAATGCAATCACGGCAATCATTGCAGATAGAAAGATCCCGCGTATTGCCATAACCTGACCGGACGGCAAGCTTCCATCGAGTGATTTAATAAAGAGATCATTGACAGTGAAGCCGAACATGGACAACATCATGTAGAGACTTGCACGGATGTTAGCTGAGACAGGCATAGCTGGATGGTATCAGTTATTCAATGTAGCTATATGTGTAATCCAAAGTTACGGATGTAACGTTGCCGTACGACATTTTTGATGATTCAGGACTAATCAGATGAAAGCTTTTTCATTTCTACTCGCTTTGCTAACAATAACAATTACCGCGCACGCAGATGAAAATGTTACCGAGAATATTAAGGTGGTCAACGCCAGCTCTAATTCGGTTAACAGCTCTCCAATTCAATCAATGATGGATGGTGCGCGGCAGCTTTTAGCGGAGGAAAACTACCGTGCCGCAGCTGTGGAATTAAAGCAACTGGCAAAATCTAACGAGCTTAATCCCGAAGTATGGAGCCTCCTCGGTAGGGCAGCTCATCTGAAGGGCGACTACCTCGGATCAAAAATCGCTTTTGAAAAAGCACTGAAACTAGTCCCTGACGATAAAACAACACTTGGTTTTCAGGCCGATCTGTTTTTAAGCATTGGTGATAGGCAATCGGCTCACTCCAATCTGGAGAAGTTAAAAGTGCTATGCCCCAGCGGGTGTGAATCCAGAGAGCGTATTGCCTCAGCACTTGGGTTGTTTTGAGTTATTAACTCTGTTTGAAGAAAGCCCTGGCTGGATAGAAAACACTAATTATTGCCCATCCCGCAACAAAACTGGAACCTGATAATCGTAGTGTGGATAAGCTTGCGCATCCACTAGTTCCATGTTTATGGGGGATGCGCAAGCTTATCCACCCTACGCATCTTGTCACTTGCTTTAAACAACAAGTTTCTGGATGGAAACTAATTAATAGGCACCTTCCGTTTAGATATTTCGCGCCTCGCCTCATTCAGCCAGTTTAAGTACGATTCCAGGCCTGTCAGACCTTGCGTATCGCAAGGTACGGAGGCAAATGACGGCTTTAATTCAATCTTAAGTCTGACAGGTTTGAAAAGCGATAAACACCGGAGTTGCCTGGGATACCAATTGGTACGATCTATAATTTCATGTCTAGAATAATCGCAGCGTGATCACTCAAATCTTCACGTCTGTATTGTGTGTTGCCTCCCCAAACGTAATCAAAACTTGTTAGCCGCTCATGCAGTGCCGGGTGTAAAAAAGCCTGATCCAGTCTGAAGCCGTTACGTCCGTTCGGTGAGTACCAGGTAAAGTCACGTGCTTCACCGTGGAGCAATCGGAATGCGTCCTTCCATTTAAGTTCGTTCATGCTTTTGATCCACTGATCTTCG
>CAYPDN010000067.1:0-13460 GCA_964409445.1 uncultured Granulosicoccaceae bacterium | reverse complement strand
CCTTTTTCCAGCCGTTTAAGTAGTCGGGCTCGTGAGTCATCATTGGCGAGGTCGAGTTTTTCTAACGCCTTCTCAGGTGGCAACATACTCTCAAGATGAACGTGGTAGAGCGGATCTTCATAAAGTGGTTTTATGTACGAACTGTCCAAATCCAGTTCGTCGCTCAGGCAGCGCAGCAGATTGTGGGCATCTTCAACCAGCGCTTTATCAGATGTAGGATTGCAAGCTTGAGCCGCAAGTTCGTCTGTGTCGTTCCACAGCGGATCACCATCGAGACGCCAATGGCATATTAATGCCCAGCGCGGAGTGACTTCACCGGGATACCATTTGCCCTGAGCAAAAGTTGTTAACCCTTGTGGTGCAAATCTTTTTCTAAGTCGAGCCAGCAGCTCCGTGGCCCGCTCAAGCTTTTGCTCTCCCAGAGCTTCTTCGTTCCATTGCGGACTGTCGAGGTCTTCAGACGATACAAAAGTGGGTTCGCCACCCATACTGAGTCTGACATCCTGATCGACAAGCTGTTGATCAACTTTTTCACCCAGTGCCAGTACATCCTGCCAGACAGAGTCTGTGTAGGGCAGGGTGACCCGCGGACGTTCATCAAATCGATTAACGCGATTGTGGAAGTAGAAAGTTGTCGCGTCTTCACTTGCAGCACCGGATATAGGTGCTGCACTGGATGGCAGAGGTGTACAGGCCAGAGGTATGTGGCCTTCTCCGGCAAACAAACCAGAGGTAGGATCAAGCCCTACCCATCCGGCACCGGGAAGATAAACTTCAACCCATGCGTGCAAGTCGGTGAAATCTTCGGCGGCCCCTGCGGGGCCGTCAACGGATTTGATGTCCGGTTTCAGTTGCACCAGATAGCCAGATACAAAGCGAGCTGCCAGTCCGTAGTGGCGCAGCACTTCAACCAATAGCCAGCTACTGTCACGACAGGAACCGCTGCCTTTCGTTAGTGTGTCTTCGCTTGTTTGAACGCCAGGTTCCATTCTGAGGTTGTAGTCGATGTCGCGTTGTACAGACTGGTTGATGGCGACTAGTGCATCGTTGATGTTTTGATTGACAGGTCGATTGGCAGATAGCCATTCTTTCAATTGAGGGCCCGCTGATGAAACTGCAAGATAAGGTGCGAGCTCGTCTGCTACTACTGGTTCGTAGTCAAATGGAAAATTCTCAGCACTGTCTTCAACAAAAAAATCGAATGGATTAATGACGTCAAGCTGGGCAATCAGATCGACTGTTATAGTTAACTCGCGGCAGGGTTTCTCAAATACCAGTCTCGCCAGGTAATTGCCAAACGGGTCTTGCTGCCAGTTGATAAAGTGCTCGGTGGGTGACACTGTTAATGAGTAGCTAAGTATCGGAGTTCTGCAGTGAGCTGCAGGTTTTAGACGAATGATGTGAGGGCCGAGCGTTACCGGCTTATCATAGCGATAGGTCGTTGTGTGGTCGATGGCGACCTTAATGCTCATGTGTTTTCCTGAACGGGCGGAAAATAGGTTTTGGCTATAGTGTTTCCTATAACGAGTAAACCCAATTGCAATTGATCAAGGAAATCATGTCGGGCATCGGCATCGGCGGCAAGTGTCGCAATGTCGGCGTGAGTGAGCCTTAACAGCAGCTGATCCACCGCGGCCCGGGCGTGGCTTGAGTGGTGTAAATACTCCAGACACTGATCAAGTTGCACCAGGCAAAACCGACACGCACCCGGCAGGTGTTTGTCATTGAGCAGAAAAGTGAGACATCCTTCGGCGCTAATTGGCTGACGAACATGTCGACGATACATTTGCATTGCTGATACCGAGTTTAGAGCGCCTGTCCAGAGCCTGTGTTCAAGTGCAATATCATTGGCCAGCGGGCTGATAGTAGGAGTTGCAGAAACTGCAGCAGAGGAAGGTACATCAAGTACCCGTGATGTCATGTCTGCACGCTCAAGGTAGCACGCCATTCTCATAAATGTATAAGTTTGATCATGGCGCAAACTACCATGTACTGCACCTGATATAGCAAGCAACTGACGTTCTACTGTAGCCAGAAAAGTATTGCGGTTTTTAATAGATACATCAGTCTCTGTGGCACTCTTAATATACTGAACCAATTCAGTAATTTTTTCGTACATTTGTCTTGGGAAAACATCACGCGAACCACGCAGATTTGTTTTAACTGCCATTGCTGCATTTAGAAGTGAACTTGGATTGCGTGTATCTGCGATAAGAAAACGTGTGACATCAATCTCATTGGCCTGGTCGAAGTGCTTAAGGTATGGCTTGTCCAACCCTGAGATAGTAATTAGCGGCATCCAGCCTTCGTGCGGTTGCACATGAGGCATATCCATCAGCGTACGGCCGTAGACTTTCATCAGTCGTGCGGTAATTTCCATACGTTCAAGATATCGGCTTAACCAGAAAACGTTCTCTGCTACCCTTGCGAGCATTCGTGATTACTCCTGCTCTTGCATGGTTTCAACTACCCAGGTGTCTTTACTGCCACCGCCTTGCGATGAATTAACGACCAGTGAGCCGGGTTCAAGTGCGACTCGGGTTAGACCCCCCGTGGTAACTGTCAGCTCGTTGCCCTGCAGCACAAAAGGACGCAAATCGACGTGGCGTGCAGCCAGAGTGGAGACTGTTTGGTTGTTATCTGTGATGCTGTCATGGAGCGTTGGTGAGGTTGAAATGCAAAGCGTTGGCTGACCGACAAAATTTCGGGGATCCGCTTTGATTTGCATTGCCATTTCACGCTGCTGTTCAGGTGTGCTGTGTGGACCGACTAACATGCCATAACCACCTGACTCGTTGGCGGGCTTTACGACCAGTTTGTCGAGGTTGTCCAGAACATATTCAAGATTGTCCTTATCGTCGCATCGATACGTGGGTACATTGGCTATCGCCGGCTCTTCTTTTAGATAGTAGCGAATAATATCCGGTACGTAGGCATAAACGACCTTGTCATCGGCTACTCCTGCGCCGGGTGCATTGGCAATTGCTACATTGCCGGAGCGCCAGACCTGCATGAGCCCGGCCACACCAAGTGTAGATTCCGGATTGAAGCAATCCGGGTCAATAAAGCTATCATCAACGCGGCGGTACAACACATCGACTTTGATCAGACCATTGACGTCGCGCATGTAGAGGTAGTTGTCTTTGACTACAAGGTCTCGACCTTCTACCAGTTCGGCACCAATTTCCTGCGCCAGAAATGAGTGTTCAAAGTATGCAGAATTGAATACACCCGGTGTTAGTACACAAAGCGTTGGGTTGGATACCTGGCTCAGTGAAGCCAGCATTCTACGCAGATTGTTTGTATAGTTATCTACCGGTAACACGCGACAGCGTGCAAATAGTTCCGGTAGTGTACGTTTCATGATTTCGCGATTTTCAATCATATAAGACACACCAGATGGCACCCGCAGGTTGTCTTCAAGCACATACATTTTACCGTTGGTGTCGCGTACTAAATCGCTGCCACATATATGTGCCCAAACACTGTGTGGGGGTTTAATTCCAACACACTCGGGGCGGAAGTTAACCGATGATTCAATCAGTTCACGTGGTACTACGCCATCGTTCAGAATATTCTGTTCATTGTATATATCGTGTATGAAACAGTTTAAAGCTCGTACTCTTTGTTGCAGACCAAGGGCGATGTCGCTCCATTCATTGGCATCAATAACACGGGGTATAATATCAAAAGGCCAGGCACGATCTATGTTGCCCTTGTCGGAGTAGACCGTAAAAGTAATACCCATTTGTCGAATGGCGTGTTCCGCAGCCTGACGCCTCTCTGCCAGTGCCTGATCATCGAGTGTATCGAGCCAGGCAGTGAGTTCCGCGGCTGCAGGTCTTGGTGAGCCTGTGCTATCCAGTAGTTCGTCGTAGCAGGGGCGCGCATAGTTTTTCCAGCGACTTTGTCGTGCGGGTTTAGCCATGGTCTGCCGGCACTGGTGGAGCTTCGGTGCGATTCACATCGACTTCAACTTTTAATTCGTGTTTGCCGCCACCATAAACCACGCCTTTTATTGGAACTACGTCGGCGTAGTCTCGGCCCCAGGCTGTTGTTATGTACTGTGCGTCGGGACGCTTGTTGTTAGTTGGGTCAAAATCAAACCAACCGTGCTTACCTGAATACACGGCATACCAGGCATGCGAAGCGTCAGAACCTTGCAGCTTTGCCTGTCCCGGTGGTGGCAGAGTTTCAAGATAGCCGCTGACATAGCGGACAGGTACTTGTTGCCTGCGTAACACGGCAATGGCCAGATGTGCAAAGTCCTGACATACACCTTTGCGTGCTGAAATGATTTTGCTCAATGGTGTTACCAGAGTAGAAAAGCCCGATTCATAAGTGAATGTGTTGTAAATATGGCTCATCAGCATACTGGCATATTCAATGACCGGAGTAGTGCCAATTGGCAATTCATCGATGATTACATCAACTGAGTGATCAAGAGGTATTGATGGTGACGGCAACAGGCAATCTCGCGCCATCAGTGCATCAGTTGTTAGCTGATTTCCAAGTGTTGCAAGATTGTCCAGTGCGGACTCGGAGACTGGCAATTCCGGTAAGGTGTCAGCGGTTTCAACCAACGAGGTCACTATAATGTCGCACTCGTGATGTGTGGCGTACAGGTTAAATGATGCCAGACCATTGCCGTATTGGTCAGATCTGCGGTTGATTGAATTGGGTGTTGGCGTTACCGAAACTGTTGTCTGAAGACAGCTTTGTGTTTTTGTAGTTCTCGGTAAAAGACAAATCTGGTTTAGCGACTGACTGGCAGATGCAGTATAGCCATAGTACGTTCTGTGTCGGACTGACAGTTTCACCGGACTGCCTCGTCGTTAAAAGATTCAGCTATTTCTTCGAGTGATGTATTGAAGTTGCCAACATCCTGCCTTTTTTCAGTATGGGTAAAGTATTGGGCTGTTATCGTGTCTGCCATCGAAGCGGGCAGCCTTTGTAGTTCTTCAAGAAATCGATTTAAGTTTTGTCTGGCGCCAGTATCTTCTGTTAGCAGATCCCGCGGGTCCGCCAGTCGCACACGACTTAAACCTGCAACGGCCAGTCGGTTCATCGGGTCGAGATTGCCGCTTGTTCGTCTTCTGCCGGGTATCTGCTCAAGCAGTTCCTGAATGCATTTAAACTGGTAAGCCAGCGACCGGGGGTTGACTTCGTCCAGCAGCAATAATTGCAACACCAGGCGATTATCCAATCCGCTGCGATAGCGACTGCGATAGGTCATCACACTATCGAATAGTCTCAGTAGGGATTCGAGCACTCGTTGGTCATTCCGCTCACAAGACATAACTGTATTAACTGTGGCTGAAATCTGGTGGGCGCGTTCAATTCGTCTCCCCAGCATTGCGAACAGCCAAACGTCCGTATGAGTGACGTTTTCATGTTCAAGCCCGATGCCCGCTACCGTTGTGATGAGAAGATCGTCGAGCAATTGTATGGTATTGCTGAGTGCGTTGTTATCAGTGCATATATCTTCATTCAACTCTAGCTGGCTTAGTGCAGCTTGCAGGTCACTCAGACGGGTAAAGATTCGTAACTGATCTGACGATAGACGGTCGCTGACGGAACTTGCACTGTTCTGCCAAAGCTGCAGCGAATTGGCGAGTGTGCCAAAACGTCGCATTTCCTGCAGTAAAGAGATCAGTTCACCTCCGGGCTGGGCCAGCTTTTTATCACCACCTTTGCCGGTAAAGCCAGGTGTTGTACCTGTGGCAATTGTTAGTGAACGCAACAGACACTGCATTGATAGTGATGCCAGACTTTGATCCAGTGAACGATCTTCATCAAGCAGCTGCTGCAAAATGTTGCGTAGTAACCTCAGGGTACACTCTACTCTTTCAGAGTTTCTTCCCAGCCAGAAAACATTTTCAGCCACGCGACTTGGCAGTGCACCTTCGTGTGGTTCAAAGTAGGTTGCATCGATATGAGCATTCAGCAGTGTGTCTTCGATAACCTCCTGGTTGGATAATATCCAGACATCTTTACAGCCGGTCAGTGATTCAATAGGTGGTCGACTGCCGCCAGAGATATTATCCAGCAGGCATAGTCCACCGGGCATGGACTCATAGTTGTCGTCAGAGGTTTGCTCGCATGCGATGTGGAAAGTACGAATTGTGATCTGTTTTTGTACAAACTCGGCGTTGAGCAAACCTGGTGCAACCGAGCGGTCTATACGTTCCTGTGCCACATACAAAGATGGTGTGAGATTGATTTGATCTATGAGCTGTTGTTTCTCGAGATCTGTCATTAGTAACGGATCATTTAGCTCACTCAGAGAATCTACTTGTCGAAAAAGCAATTGATCAATGTTAGACATAACATGCTGTAACTGATCATTATCACCAAGCCAGTAAGTGGGAGGTGACTGCAGCATCAGTGGCTCACCAAGCAGAGAATTACAAATATCGTCGAGCACTGTATTAAACGCCGGGTTATCCAGCACGCCGGCACCCATGGGATTAAGTATTCTTACACCACCGCGTCGCGCGACTTCAACAATACCGGGTACGCCGTGATTACTTCTGTTGCCAAGGATCAGAGGATCAATTTCGTCATCGTCGATCAAGCGGACGATGACGTCAACCATCTGTAGTCCGGTGATGGTTTTTATAAATACGTGGTCATCGCGAACGGTTAGATCGGCGGTTTCAACCAGCGGGTAGCCGAGGTACTTAGCCAGCCATGCAAATTCAAAATAATGTGGATGACTAGGTGGGTAGCTGAGTATGACGCAACGGCTTGCAACAGAATCCGAGCGTTGAATTTGTTTTTGTAGCTGACGGAAATAACTGGCGATTCGGCGTACTCGATACTCTTTAAAGTTGCCATGTAAGACGCGAGACAATACAACTCGGTTTTCGAGCGCATAGCCTATACCTGCCGGATACTGGCAGATGTCGTCAACCACCACCCAACTACCGGACGGTGTGCGACTAACATCACAGCTGTACATTGGCAGCGCTTGCGTATTGGGCTGGAGTGCATCTGCATCAACCAGGTCACGCAGATAACCACGATGCGAGTAAAGCATTGAGGGCGGGATGATGCCGTTTTTCAGCAGCGTTTGTTTACCGTAGATATCGCGATACAACGCTTGCTTAAGACGTGCACGCTGGTTTAGTCCGTTAGTCAGGTCGTCCCAGGATGCCTGTTCGAACAGCATGGGTACCAGATCAAGTTCCCAGGGCCGACCGCTGTCTGCCAGCAGGTTTTCCGGGTCGTACGCAAGGCCGTTAGCGCGCATTTGACGAATAATATTGCGCTCTCTTTGTTGCCGCTGCTCAAGCGACAAGCCCTCGATATAATTGAGCAGAGATTGCCAGCCGGGCAGCATTGTGCCGTCCATGTGTAGTGATTCGTTGTAGCGTATCGCAGCTGTTGAATGCTGCTGGACTAGGGACATGTTGGATCTTTCTCAGTCGAAGCGTGTTGTTATTCTTGTGTCGAAGAATAGCAAACTCCACCGCGGCGTGCTTTGCCCGCCTGCGTACACCAGTGTGAAGTGTTCTCACTGCTGTGACGGTGGCTGAGCGACTACCTGTAGCTATAGTCAGTTGGATTCAAAGAGCGGGAGCTGGATTACCGTCGACCGCGTCATTAGTCTCAGGTGAAATATCCAAAACTAATTTGTACCAGAATATTCCGATGTATTCATAAATGACTCTGGATGAGAGGTGCAGGCTTTCAGCATCGGGCATCCAGAATAACCAGTTGCTCAATTGGTAGCGATCGCTGAGTTGCGTAGGTGCTGGTATTACTTCAAATCCCGCGTGTTCGAAAAGCAAAATCGAACGCTTCATATGATAGGACTGTGTTACCAGTAATATTTTTTTAACTTTCTCAGCTGCAAGTATCTCGGCGCTGAATAATGCATTTTCAAGAGTCGTGCGGCTTTTTGTTTCAAGCCGATGTGCATCAATTTTGTATACCTGTTTCAGGCTTCTTGCCATCACTTCAGCATGTGATGCGCTGTGCCCTTGTATCGGGCCGCCGGTTAAAAGTATTGGCAACCCGGTAAGGCGGTGTAGGTGTGCAGCGTAGTGCAGGCGTATAAGACCTGATGCATTAGGGCTGGGTCCGCCGAACTCTTGTGCGTTTACGTGGTGCGCTGCTCCAGCGACGACAATATACATACTTTCGTTTTTTGGCAGACTTTCAATTTGTACTGCACGGTGTGCTTCCAGTGAGTGTCCCAGACGTGTCGAAATAGTTGGTGTCGACAGCAGGTATAGAGAAACTGTTGATAACAGAATTATCACAACACTGCTCTTAAAGTGTGTTCTCAGTAGTAATGCAGCAACCAGTATCGCTGCGATGTTGATGGCGGGTGGCACCAGCCAGATTTTAAGTAGTGTTTGCAATGTCTGGAGATATAGCTGTGTTTCGCTTCGCTGGAAAGCCGTTTTTAGTGGTATTGGCGAATACCCGGGGCCTGTGTTTGAATATCGAACTACCGCGGGGATGCGCTGTCTTAAGGTTAAACTACGTTTTGAATTGAGGTACACATGATTAACAAAATAACATCGCCACTGGGTATAACGATTGGCTCAATAATGGGCGCAAAGATGCGCAAAAAGACGATTTTCCCAGGCCTGAAAGCTATGCTGGCACTGGGTGTGATGATGCTCGCTGGTTGCGCTACGTCCGGTAACGGGCCGTTTGTAGCTGCAGAAACGGCAGAAACGGCAGAAGCTGCAGAGAAGCTGACCGTCGCAGCGGTCAGGCAGCAGCCGAACGTGCATGCGCAAAGTGAAGTTCAATGGGGTGGGGTTGTCAATCAGGTTGAGAATCGTGAAGGCGCTACCTGGATTGAGGTAATCGAGCGACCGCTTAACAGTAATGGTCAGCCGGTGACATCAAGCCTGTCTGGTGGGCGATTCCTGGCGGTTGTTCCAGGATTTCTTGATCCGACAGACTATCGCAAAGGCCGGGCGATTACAGTCTCTGGAAACATTCAGGGGATCGATATAAGACCATTCGGGGACACCAGTTACGACTATCCGAAGGTTAGTGTTGCTGATCATCAGCTCTGGGTACCAAATAACCGCAGGTTAGCGAGGCGCGGTGGTTACTATCATCCTCACCTTGGCAAAGTAAGCTTAGGTATCGGGTTCGGCCGACGGAGTTCGCTTGGTATTGGATTTGGCTTCGGCCATAAAGGCTTCGGCCGTTTTGGTCACAGAGGTTTTGGTCATAGAGGCTTCGGACGCGGTGGCTTTGGCCGTGGGCGATTTATTAGAAGGCATTAATCATAAGCTTTGATCAAGAAGCGTTTATAAATTAAATCGATGGCAGCCATTTGACTGCGATCCTATCGAAGCTAACCTACCCCTGGGAAACGCACCGTAGTCGTGGTGCGTTTCTTATGTTTGCCATTGGTAAATACAAACAACGGTCTTTATTGAGCTGACCACTGCACGGGCAGATTTAATAACGTCTGTCCTGTCGCGGTACTTCTGCGATCCAATGCTGTATCTGTAGTACCAGAGGTATCTCTAACCAACTGAACATCGAACTCGCAGCTGGTGGTTGCTGCCATTTCGGCAGTTAGACCAGGCAACTGAGTTAGTTGGTCAGTTACCGCAATTTGCAGTAGTTGCCTGCCATCTTCCTGTGTTATCTGCCCTTCAGTAATTGCAAGATCAAACGTTGTGTCGATACCACTTTCGGCACTTTGACAACTTGCTATTGCATTAAAACTCTCGACAGCTGCCGGCACAGTAAAGCCATCGACAACTTGTTGTGTATCGTCAACTCGCCAGCTGATATCTATAACGGATCCGATCTGCACCGGTTCTGCTACCAACTCCTGAAATGTATCGGGCAGGTATACCTGATTGTCGTCTATAAAGAAAAAGAGTGGGTTTACACCTGTGTTGGCGAATTCTTCTCTGTCTTCCAATGTGTCTCGGCTTCGTCTTTCAATGATGAATGTTACCAGGCCTGATGCGTTTGCAGGCAGACTGGCTACGTACTCACCATCGTCTTGCTCGCTTAGTTCACCGCTTTGTCCGTCCTGTTCGAAAATAATTGCCTCGCGACGAATAAGAGTGACGTCATTGGTGCCGCCCAGATCTCGGGATTCCAGTGTTACTAATGCACTGGCATTGCCATTGTCATTTTGTACGAAAAAATTCGCAATAATATCTGAGTCAGTTAATGTGGTTGAATCGACCGGACAAGCGCCCAGGAAAGGAATAGCAAAGAGTGGCAGCAAATATTGTGCACCGCGCTTTTGATGGATGTTTTGAAAAATACTGCAGTAATCGTGCTTCACTGTTTACTCCCGTTTTTGCACTGTGTTTAGGGTGAATATGGGGACACAGACTGCTAACCAATGTTAAAAACTATAATTAAAACATTGCCTAAACCTGGTGCGGTAATGCACCCAAACTTTACCGGGACTGCAACAACACTACCGTAGTCCAGCGGATTCGGGTAACAGCCGTCCAGCGTTGATAATTTTACCAGCCTAACTTCGGTCATCCCGGCTTTAGCCATCCCGACTTAGCGTGAAATGAGAATTATTGTGCGTGCCGGATATTGTGACTTAACTCTCACTTTCACAGTACTTCAATTCATCTGATTGATTCCTGAACGCCGGTTTAATCTGGTGCGGACCTGACGAGTGCGCCTCATTACTCAAACCTTCGGGATCACTTCGATTTGTGCCGAGATCGGTGTGTTTTTTGCGGAAAGCTTTGGACTATTCAGGAAAAGCAAATGTCCAAAGCTACTACTTACTCTGCAACGATGTTACTCGCCTGTTTCGCTCTGATCGCCTGTGATGGTGTGGATCTCGGAGTCGAAGGCACAGATCCAAATTCAAATGTCCCTGACAATAGCGTGGGCCTGGTTACGGACATCAATGCGGAAATTCCGGAAGACGAAAGATTCGGTGATGACTACTGGGTTCTACTGGCGCAGACCTATCCGGCTTATGTAGCGCCGCCTGAGTTTGCAGCAGCGCACGATGCTTCGGAGAACATTAATTTGGGGCGCTGGGGTGATGTCATTGAATGGCCGCAGATCGCAACCGGTGCTGCCAATTTGCCAGATGGTCGCGTGGTGACGTGGTCATCGACAAAAGAGGACGACTTTGGTGGTAAAAACGCATTCACACACGGTTCTATTTTTGATCCGGTCACTGAGACGTTTACCGATAACCCTAACAATCAACACAATATGTTTTGTGCGGGTATATCTATGCTCGGTGATGGAAGTGTATTTACCGCTGGTGGTGGTGCCACAGTATCGACGACCAGTATTTTTAACAATGACAGCTGGTCTCTGACTAATCCGCTCAATCAAAAACGTTGGTATCCACAGAGCACAACACTGCCAAGTGGTCAGGTTGTTACTTCTCTGGGCACTGACGATACTCCCTTTTCGGAAATGTGGACAGAAGGTCTGGGCTGGAAGACCCTTAGCAATGCCAACCTGCAGCCGGTGATGGATGATGATTCTGTAAAAAATAATTTGCGCGACTGGTTCCCGGCGCTTAACGTCGCGCCCGATGGACGATTATTTCACCCCGGTCCAACAAGTGAGCTCTTTAGTATTGACCTGTATACCAATGGTGCAGCTTTTACATCGCACGGTAAACGCGAATCCAATGATCCGCACCGTCTCTATAACACCACAGTGATGTATGACATTGGTAAAATGCTGGTAGCAGGTGGTGGTCAGCCGGCATTAAACTCGGCACTTACCATCGATATTAATGGCAGTACACCAATAGTCGCTGCCACTGAGCCTATGACTTACGCACGCTCTATGCAGGATAGTGTTGTATTGCCAAATGGCGAAGTACTGGTTATTGGTGGCAACAGCAGCGGAATTCAGTTCTCTGATGAAGGTACCCAGATTGTGCCGGAGATATGGAATCCTGAGACAGGACAATGGACGGTACTTGCTCCTCACAACAGACCACGAAACTATCACACCACAGCCCTTCTGCTTAAAGACGGACGTGTTGCAGCAATGGGAGGTGGCTTGTGCGGTAACTGTGCCACCAACCAGCAAAACGGTGAAATATTCGAACCGCCTTATCTGTTTAATGCAGATGGCACAAGAGCTGTTCAGCCGGAAATAGCATCTGGTACTTCTACAGCTGATGCCGGAGATACTATCAGTTTAACTGCGACTGCCGGTATGGAGTCGTTTGCTATGTTGAGACTTGTTGCGTTAACGCATCATCACACAACAGATCAACGTTTCGTGCCACTTTCTTTTACAGAGACACAAGCCGGAAATTATAGTCTTCAGTTGCCTGCAAACAGCAATGTACTGGTGCCAGGTTACTACTGGGTTTTTGCACTGGATGCGAATGGTGTTCCTTCATCAGGGCATACTCTTTTGATCAATACGACCGCAGAACCAGTGCCCGAGCCACCTGCAACTATTGTATATGAGTATTATGAAGGCGAATGGAATGAATTACCTAACTTTGACAATCTAACGCCGGTATTAACTGGTCAGGCTGAAAATTTCAGCCTTGGTGCTGCTCTGCAAGACGATAATTTCGGTTTCCGCTTTACAGCAAACCTTGCTGTGTCACAAGCAGGCAACTATGAGTTTTATACAACGTCGGATGATGGCAGTCAGTTGTTTATAGATGGACAATTGGTTGTTGACAACGATGGAACGCATGGCTCCAGGGAAGAGCAAGGCAGTATTAATCTTAGCGCCGGCAACCACGAAGTCGTGGTGACATATTTCGAAAAATCTGGCGGCAACAGTCTGTTTGTAGAGGTTGACGGTCCTTCACTACAGAAACAGTCACTGCATTCTTTGTTGTCACCACTGGACGGTTCAATTGTACCGGTAGCCCCTGTTGCACCAGTCTCGCCAGTAAATCCGAACGGCGCTGCAATCTCGTATGATTACTATGAAGGTGAATGGACAGAGCTTCCCGATTTCGATGCGCTGACACCGGTCTTGTCTGGCGAGCTCGATACATTCACCACCAGCCCCAGTCGGCAAAATCAATTCTTTGGTTTTCGCTATGTGACCACACTTTACGCACCCACAGCGCAGCAATACACTTTCTATCTGGACTCTGATGACGGCAGTAATCTGTACGTTAACAATCAACTTGTAGTCGACAATGACGGTTTGCACGGCTCACGGGAAGAGCAAGGGTCTATTTCACTCGCTGCTGGCGAACATGACATTGTTGTAGAGTATTTCAACAGAACAGGCGGACAAAAACTGCAGGTGCAGTTTGCGAGCAACTCGTTCGCGAAGCAGGCTCTTGTGCCTTCAGCAGCACCTGTCTCTCAACCGGTTGATCCAGCTGATCCAGCTGATCCGCCTGGAGTCCCGGTGGATACCGAGAATAATTTAATCACCAACGGTGACTTTCAACACGATCTCGATCCATGGGCTTCGTGTGGTGGTCAGGTAAGCGCTGCTACAGAGAGTGCTATTCTTAGCGCTGATGGTTG
>CAYPDN010000066.1:0-13484 GCA_964409445.1 uncultured Granulosicoccaceae bacterium | reverse complement strand
TAACCCCTGAGGGGTGTAACTTTCCTGAAGAGTAAACTTAATCAGGCGAAGTAACCTGCCACCGGCCGGAGCCTGTGGCCAGATATAAAATCAAGTTTACTGGACCAGCACCGTCTGACTTTGATTACCCCGTTGAATGTCGAGCAAGGTGTTTCCTGACTGCAGCACGACCATTTCCATCAGTTCTTCAACCGTTTCCACCCGCTCATTGTTGACGGATCGAATGATGTCACCCCGTCTGAAACCGTAGCTCGCCATATGACTCCCTGGTCTGACACTGGCAACCGCAACCACCGGTCTGCCCTGTAGTTCAAAGTTGCGAAACGTCGCACCCGCAAGGTGATCCGCAAGTTCACCACCTTCGATGGTAGTCAGTTCAGATTCACCGACAGATACCTCCGTCGTGAACGGTTGTTTTTCTCTGATGAACTTCACGTTAATCTGCTCACCGATATTTAACAGGCCAATGGTATTTTTTACCTCACTCAGTGTCTGCACCTTACGTCCGTCAATTTCGGTCAGCACATCACCGCGACGCAAACCGGCGTTTTCTGCAGGAGACTCCGGCTGAACAGCCGACACCACCACCCCTTTTTTAACACTGAAAACTTCTTGCAATTCATCGGTTAGTTCCTGCAGCGATACACCTATCTTGCCGCGACGCACCTCACCGTCACTGACAAGTTGCTGCATTAGGTCCTGTGCCAGATTCGACGGAATGGCGAAACCAATACCCACATTGCCCCCCGACGGTCCGACGATCGCTGTGTTGATACCTATCAGTTCACCCAATAAATTTACCAGCGCACCACCCGAGTTACCGGGATTGATCGATGCATCTGTCTGGATAAAATCTTCAATTTCTTCGATACCCAGTCCACTGCGGCCAAGTGCCGAAACGATTCCGGATGTCACAGTCTGGCCTAAACCAAACGGGTTGCCTATCGCGACTACAAAGTCACCGACCCGCAGTTTATCCGAGTCTGCCCAGCGCAGGGCGGTCAGGTTGTCGGCCTCTATCCGTACAACCGCAATATCTGCCTGCGGATCTTTGCCGACAAGCGCTGCCTTAAACTCACGACCGTCGGTGAGCGTGACCAGAATCTCATCCGCGTCTTCAATCACATGATGGTTAGTCACAACCAGCCCTTCTGACGCATCGACAATAACGCCAGAACCCAGACTCTGGGTTCGCTCTTGCTGCCCGCGTGGATTCTGGCGTGGACCACGGGGTGTATCAAAGAAGTGTCTGAAGAAAGGATCTTCAAACAGCGAGTTGACCGCTTGTACGGAACCGGTGGTAGAAATATTTACCACAGCCGGCGTAGTCTGCTCCAGCATTGGCGCCAGACTGGGCAACGGCTGACCATCGACAATTGCCGGCAGACCTGCCGCTGACACAGGCGCTATGCCGAACACACCTGCTGTGACCGCGACCAATGACAATCGGATGATTAGCAATCGTATGATGTTGAGAATATTCATAGCAGAGAATAATAGGACGTTTCCGGCAATCTTAAACCGCAACTCCGCCTCAAAAAAACCAATCAAACGCAAACAACTAATAATGACCGGAACAGATCCGACCCAAGACCTGTTTCTGTGACAAAACAGGCTGCATTAAGCCCGCGTTTAGGCAGCATTGGTTCGATGACTGTTCATCCAGTCGTCGAGCTTACTCGCCACATCGTCTGGTACATGCAGCCCTTTGCGAGAGCGGCGCCACAGCACATCATCCGCAGTGCGCGCCCATTCAGTATCCATCAGGTGGCGAACTTCAGCTTCATAAAGATCACCGCCAAAGTGCAAGCCGAGATCTGCTACCGACTGTGCTCCCGCCAACAGGCTGTCGATAAGCGTGCCATAGTTGCGTGTGTAATCTCTTAACACTGCCTCCGGCAACCACGGATATTGATCTTTTTTGGCTGAGTAAAAAGCATCGTAGTCAGCATTGGGTATATCACCACCCGGGAGAGTGGCAGCAGCGGTCCAGGGACTTTTTTTAAGGTTAAGGCGCGGCAGAATCATATCTACCACTTCTTCAGACAACTTTCTGAAGGTGGTGATCTTGCCACCGAAAATAGACGCCAGCGGTGGACCACTTTCACTTAGATGTATCACATAATCACGTGTCACTTTGCTTGCGTTGGCCGCAGCATCATCATACAGAGGTCGCACACCGGCATAAGCCCACACTACTTCACTGACATTTACCGGCTTTTTAAAGTACTCACTGACGGCGTTGCAAATGTATTCTTTTTCACTGGCTTCAATTTCCACCGCTGCAGGATCACCCGTGATTTCAACATCAGTTGTGCCCAACAACGTGTAGTTATTTTCATAGGGTACGGCAAACAACACACGGCCATCGGCATTCTGAAAAATATAGGTGTAGTCGTGTTCAAATAATTTATTCACCACAATGTGGCTGCCTTTGACCAGGCGGACGCCGTGTTCAACTTTGTTTCGAACCTGCATATTTTGCACGGCTTCAACCCACGGACCCGCAGCATTCACAACTGCACGACTTTTTACAGTGCTAATTTCACCAGTGTCGTTGTCGCGCAGTTCAACATGCCAGTGATCTTCTTGTGTGTTGTCTTTATTGGCGGTTATATCAGTACAGGTAGTTTGCACCCGGATTTCAGCACCGCGATCTGCAGCGTCGCGAACATTTAGTACCACCAGTCGGGAATCCTGCACCCAGCAATCGGAGTATTCAAAACCCGCCGTGAACTCATCTTTTAACGCAGCACCACTGACATGGTTTTTTAAATCAACGGCCCAGGACTTTGGCAGCAACTTGCGACCACCAATATGGTCGTATAAAAAAAGACCCAGCCGGATCATCCACCTGGGTCGCAGGTCGCGGTGATGAGGCAGAATAAAACGCAGTGGCCAAATAATATGAGGCGCGCTGCGCAACAACACTTCGCGTTCCAGCAGTGCGTGTCGTACCAGTTTGAAATCATAGTGCTCAAGGTAGCGCAGACCACCGTGAATCAACTTGGTACTGGAAGAAGAAGTGTAACGTGCGAGATCGTCCTGTTCGCAAAGCAATACCCGCAAGCCGCGGCCAGCTGCATCTCGGGCCACACCCGCACCGTTTATACCGCCACCAATGATCACAAGATCGTAGTTAATGTCTGTCATATCGCTTGAGCTGCCACCAGGATGTAGTGCAGTGCAACACGCGGAATGCGCTGACCGCCAGAAGCCGTCATTTTACACCCAAACAAACACCAGCAACGCATAAACCACACTGACGAAAGAAGCACCCCAGATCGGTGACCCGAGTGCAAACAACCAGACAAGATGGATGAAGGCGGCACCCAGCAACGAGATAAACAGCCGATCGCCGCGCGTTGTATCCAGACCCAGAACCCCGCGTCTGGGTGCGCCGCCGGGTCGAGCCAATTCCCAAACCGACATACACAGCAGCACAAACAATATAAATAAAAAAAATGCACCTGTCGGCCAGGTCCAGGCCATCCAACCCAGATTCATACAGTGTGCTCCACAATCTGTCTTATACGGGTCATTAAATTGATCATTACACCCGACCCAGCGCGAAACCGCGAGCAATGTAGTGACGCACAAACCAAATCACGATCGCACCCGGAATCAGTGTTAATGCGCCAGCAGCCGCCAGCAATCCGAGTTCATAACCTGACGAACTGGCCGTTTTGGTCATCACCGCTGCAATCGGCTTGGCGGCAACAGAGGTCAACGACTTGGCAAGCAGCAACTCAACCCAGGAGAACATAAAACAGAAAAACGCTGCCACCCCGATACCGGGCGCAATGGTAGGCAGGAATATCCGGGTAAAGAATCGCGGGAACGAATATCCGTCAACATAGGCGGTCTCATCCAGCTCTTTAGGCACGCCAGACATAAAGCCTTCAAGTATCCATACCGCCAGTGGAACATTAAAAAGACAATGCGCCAGCGCCACGGCCCAGATCGTATCGAACAAGCCAACCGCGGAATACAACTGAATAAATGGCAGTGCAAAAACTGCGGGGGGCGCCATACGGTTAGTCAATAGCCAAAAAAACAAATGCTTGTCGCCCAAAAATCGATAGCGTGAAAACGCATAGGCAGCAGGCAGTGCCACCAACACTGCGACTACCGAATTCACTACGACATAGGCGATCGAGTTGAGATAGCCCTGATACCAGGTTGGGTCAGTAAAAATAGTTTTGTAATTTTCAAAGGTAAATGTTTGCGGCCACAGTGAGAAAGTACCCAATATTTCATTGGTATTTTTGAACGACATGTTCAGCAACCAATAAATCGGCAACAGCAGAAAGATAATGTATATCGTTGGCAACAACCATTTTAATCGCATGTTTAATTTTCCTCACGCATAGTAAGGGTATAAAACAACCACGACACCAGCAGAATAATCAGAAAATAAATTATCGACATCGCAGCAGCTGGCCCCAGATCAAACTGACCGAGTGCCATCTTGACCAAATCTATCGACAGGAAGGTGGTGGTATTGCCCGGCCCGCCACCAGTAAGCACAAATGGTTCGGTGTAGATCATGAAGCTATCCATAAAGCGCAACAACACTGCAATGGTTAATACTCGCTTCATCTTTGGTAACTGAATATGCCTGAACACTGACCAGCGACTGGCACCATCTATTTTGGCGGCCTGATAGTAGGCATCTGGTATCGCGGTTAAACCAGCGTAAGCCAACAATACAACCAGTGACGTCCAGTGCCAGACGTCCATCGCAACAACGGTCAGCCAGGCATCGAGCGGCTGCCGCGTATAGTTATAGTCAAAGCCGATGGCATTCAGTGTTTTGCCGAGCAATCCGATATCCGGCAACGCATAGATATTCCACATAGCACCCACCACGTTCCATGGAATCAGCAACGGCAACGACATTAATACCAGGCACACAGAGACACCCGGCCCTTTTCTGGGCATTGCCAATGCAATCGCAACTCCCAAAGGTATTTCTATGGCAAGAATAATAAAGGTAAACAGAAACTGCCGGCCCAATGCGGCGTGAAAACGCTCTGAGTGCAACACCTGTTCAAACCACTTTAAGCCTTCAAAAAAGAACAGATTGTCACCGAAGGTTTCCTGCACGGAATAGTTTACGACTGTCATTAAAGGAATAATGGCGTTGAACGCCACCAGCAGCACCACTGGCAATACCAACAGCCACGCTTTTTGATTTGGTGTTTTACTATTCACGCCTGCACGCCGCGCTGTTGTAACCAGCCATTAACGTAAACGGCGGCTTTGTCGTGATCTATCTGAAGGCAACCACTGCCCTCCGGGATTGCCTGGTCTTCGGGGACAATCAATCGAATAACATCTTTATTGTGTCTGGTGTGTACGATACGCGCCCGACCGTTGTCATCAATTTTTTCGATTTGCACTGGAATACCCTGATCGGCAAAACGGATAAACTCGGGGCGCACACCAATTTCAAAGCGTTGTTGTTGGTTTAAACGAACACGCCGATCAATATCAACCAGTGCTACTCCAGCGTAGCCCGCTTTACCGTTGACTAGCTGACCGGGCAATACATTCATGCCAGGTGAGCCAATAAAGTGGCCAACGAACGTGTGCCTGGGCTGCTCAAACAACTCAACCGGGGTCCCACTCTGAACCACCATACCGTCATGCATCACTACTACTTTGTCGGCAAAAGTGAGTGCCTCAGTCTGATCGTGGGTAACATAAATCATTGTCACACCAAATTGCTGATGCAGTTCTTTTAGCTTCGATCGAAGCTGCCATTTCAAATGCGGATCAATTACGGTTAAGGGCTCATCAAATAAAATCGCATTAACATCGGAGCGCACTAAGCCACGTCCAAGTGAGATTTTTTGTTTACCATCTGCGGTCAAACCTGCAGCGCGCTTATCGAGCGAGTCAGATAAATCGAGCATGGCGGCAATTTCAGTGACTCGATTATTAATGTCAGCGGATGACACACCACGATTGCGCAACGGAAACTCAAGATTCTGACGCACAGTCATGGTGTCGTAGACCACCGGAAACTGAAACACCTGAGCGATGTTGCGCGACTCTGCGTTAGCACCGGTAACATCGTTTCCGTCAAATAGAATTTTGCCTTGAGTGGGCTTCAACAAGCCAGAGATCAGATTCAACATGGTGGTTTTACCGCACCCGGATGAACCAAGTAACGCGTAAGCACCCCCATCTTCCCAGGTCAGATCAATCTGCTTTAGCGCCCAGTCATCCTGTTGAGCAGGCTTATCCAGATAGCTGTGGCGCAAGTTCTCGAGCGTTATACCGGCCATCAACTACAACCTGAACCGTCAGCACTCATGACCACACCAAACGATCACTTTGATCAAACAACAGGCAGTAGCGGGTATCAAAGTGCAGAGTTATCCGCTGACCCTTCGTGAGTGAATGCACACCCTGACTGAGTGATATCCAGGGCTCTCCTTCAACCAATGCATGCACGGTGCTTTCACTGCCACTGATTTCTGTTAATACCACCTCCGCATCAACAGCAACGCTTTGTTCGCTGAGTGGTGCAAGCGTTAAATGGTGTGGTCTGATTCCCAGGGTGTATTTGCCATCGGCAAGTTGTGCGGCCTCATCTGGCACTGGAAACGAAAAAATCTTATCGCGCGTAAAAGCCCCGTCAGACTTGCCCACTTCAGTGGTGTTTATCGGTGGATCTGAAAACACTTTTGCACTCTCCTGATTCACCGGGGTTCGATACACTTCAGACGTTGGTCCAAACTGCACTACGCGACCTTCAGTTAATGCCGCGGTATAGCCGCCGAGCAACAGCGCTTCTGACGGCTCTGTCGTTGCATACACAACAGTTGACCCCGTGTTTCTAAACAGTCGCGGCAACTCTTCTCGCAATTCTTCCCGTAACTTATAGTCGAGATTAGCCAAAGGTTCATCCAGCAGCACGATACGAGCAGATTTGACCAGTGCTCGAGCAAGTGCGGTGCGTTGTTGCTGACCACCAGACAATTCAGACGGATTTCTATTCAGCATGGGTGTCAGCTTGAGCAGAGCAGCGACATTCTCAATCGTGCTGTGGATGGTTTTTTTGCTAACCCCTTTGAGCTTCAAAGGTGAAGCAATATTTTCGTAGACGGTAAAATTCGGGTAGTTGATAAACTGCTGATAAACCATCGCAACATCGCGATCCTGTACAGACAGCTTGGTGATGTCTTTGCCTTCAAACCAGACCGACCCGCTTGCCGGTTGTTCAAGACCTGCCATCAATCGCATCAGGCTGGTCTTGCCCGCTAAAGTGGTGCCCAGCAACACATTAAACTGCTCTTGCTGCAGCGTTAGATCAGTAGGATAGATGTGGGTTTCGGCACCGCGTTTAAGACTAATGCCTTTCAATTGCAGCGTCATCAACGCAAGCCTTTAAACAGACCTGCAGTCCGCTTTAAAAATTTGAGTCCGTTGATCGGAAAGTAGTTGTGTTGGCAGGTGGGCGACGGGTTGGTTAATTTCGCACCTGGAGTAATTCGATAAAAACCGGGGCAACAAAGTGCCCCGGTACATCTTTGCCTGCTTTGCAAGCTACTGAGCTTCCCACTGCTTTATCAGCTCATCATAAGGAATGGTCTCACCAGGTGGCTTTTCATTTTCAAGTTTGGCTTTTGGTGAACCTGCTTTGGTCAGCCACTCTGAAGGATCTTTTTCTTCGTTGAGTCGCGGTCCACAGCCTCCATAGACCCCAGCCTTTTCATCGGCTGCCTGCATACGAGCCATGGTGACATCCATCTCACCGGCAAGACGGTCCATGGCTTCCTGTGCTGTAAAAGCACCCGAGTTAACATCACCGATTTGCTGCCACCAGATTTGCGCAAGCTTTGGATAGTCAGGTACGTTAACTCCGGTCGGTGACCAGCGTACACGATCAGGAGAACGATAGAATTCTACCAAACCGCCAAGCTCCGGCGCTCTCTCAGTAAACGACTCATGACGAATATCACTGTCACGAATTGGCGTTAAACCAACGTGCGTTTTTTTCAGTGATACAGTCTTTGCAGTCACAAACTGTGCGTACAACCACGCTGCCTGCGCTCTTTCTAACGGCGTCGACTTCAGGATTGTCCACGAACCCGTATCCTGATAACCAAGCTTCTGACCTTCCTCCCAGTACGGACCATGTGGTGATGGCGCCATACGCCACAACGGCTTGCCTTCATCATCAACTGTGTTGTTGCCTTCGTCTTTCGGTGCAACCATAGAAGCAGTGAACGCTGTGTACCAGAAAATCTGCTGTGCCACATTACCTTGAGCCAGTGCAGGCAATGACTGGTAAAAATCAAAGTCTGCAGCAGCCGGAGGTGCATAGGCACGCAACCATTCATCCCACTTTCTAATCGCGTAAACTGCAGCCGGACTGTTGGCAGCTCCACCACGACTAACTGATGCGCCCACCGGATTACAGGAACCGGCTTCCATACGAATACCCCATTCATCAACCGGAACACCATTGGGCAATCCTTTACTACCCATGCCAGCCATAGACAACCAGGCATCGGTCATACGCCAGCCAAGGTCGGGAGCACGCTTGCCGTAATCCATGTGACCATAGATTTCGACACCATCAATTTCTTTCACATCTTCACTGAAAAACTGAGCTATATCTTCATAGGCAGACCAGTTAACCGGTACACCCAATGGATAGCCATACTTTTCAAGAAACTGTGCCTGCAAATCTTCGCGGTTGAACCAGTCATAACGAAACCAGTAAAGATTGGCAAACTGCTGATCCGGCAATTGATAGAGCTTACCGTCAGGGCCGGTAGTAAAAGACAAACCCATAAAGTCGTCCAGATCCAGTGTTGGACTGGTGACATCAGCACCATCACCTGCCATAAAATCAGTCAGGTTAACTGCGAGCTGTAAACGTGAATGCGTTCCGATGAGATCGGAATCATTAATATAGGCGTCGTATAAATTGCGCTTGGTTTGCATCTGCGTTTGCACAGCCTGTACCACTTCACCTTCACCTAACAGCTGGTGATTTACCTTGATACCGGTGATTTCTTCAAATGCCTTGGTTAGCGTTTGTGACTCATACTCATGTGTCGGAATAGTTTCCGAGAGCACATTAATTTCCATACCTTTAAATGGTTCAGCGGCTTCTATAAACCACTCCATTTCACTCAGTTGCTCTTCCTTTGAAAGAGTTGATGGTTGAAATTCTTCATCAATCCACTTTTGCGCTTCAGCAGTACCTGCGAGCGCTCCATGGGATGCAACAGCCAGTGCTGAGGCTATCGCTACAGAGAGTAGTGACTTCATCTTTTCCTCCAGATTGGGCCAGGCGATCGCCCGGACAACTGACTATAACAACAAATCCAAGCGCTCAACAATGCTTAAAAAACGTTTGCCGTGTCTACTCGGTATAGCTCGGTCTTTGCCAGGCAGGATCTCCCACAGAGTGCCTATAATCGCTGAGTAAAAGTAAGGCGGGCAACAAACAGAGGAATTACAATTGCCGAGACACTACAAATCGCGTTAGATTAGAGTCATCGTTAAATTATGAAACTTGTTCATGCCAGACACTCTCATATTAAGCATCGATCAGGGCACCACCAGTTCCAGAGCTATTCTGTTTGCCAAAGATGGCACATCTGTATTCACGGCACAGCGAGAGTTTACTCAGCACTTCCCGGATTCAGGCTGGGTGGAACATGATCCAGAAGAGATCTGGCAAACCACAGTGGATGTGTGCAAAGAAGCACTCGCGGCAGCCGCCAAAGGCGGACACACAGTCGCAGCCGCTGGTATCACCAACCAACGAGAAACTACGGTGGTGTGGAATAAAACCACTGGCAAAGCAATTTATAATGCAATCGTGTGGCAAGACAGAAGAACCGCCAGTTATTGCAGCGAACTAAAAGAGTCTGGCTATGAGCCGACGTTTACTGCAAAAACCGGCTTGCTGCTCGACCCGTATTTTTCCGGAACAAAAATAAAATGGATTCTCGATAACGTCGAAGGTGCGAGAGCCAGCGCTGAAAAAGACGAACTGGCATTCGGCACTATTGATTCTTTTTTATTGTGGCGCTTCAGCAATGGCGAGAAGCATGTTACCGACGCCACCAACGCATCCCGCACTCTTATCTACAACATACACTCTGGTGAGTGGGATACCGAGCTACTTAAAATTCTTGATATACCCGTTTCTATGTTACCAACAGTTCAGGACAGCAGTTCCGACTTCGGCAGCATAGATAAATCACTTTTCGGTGATGCCACGGCAGACGGAAAGATAAAGATTGGTGGTGTAGCGGGAGACCAACAAGCAGCAACATTCGGGCAAGTCTGCCTTGAGCCCGGCACTATCAAAAGTACCTACGGTACCGGCTGCTTCGTCATTTTAAACACAGGCAAAGAAGCACTGCCTTCGGACAATAAACTACTCACCACAGTTGCCTATCAACTCGATGGCACGACCACCTATGCCATTGAGGGATCGATATTCGTTGCAGGTGCCGCGGTACAATGGCTGCGCGATGGACTGGGAGTCATCAAATCCGCGGAAGAAACAGAAACCATGGCAGACAAACTGCCATCAAATAACAACGTCTATATGGTTCCCGCATTCACCGGGCTTGGAGCACCCTACTGGAACCCCGATGCACGGGGCGCGCTGTTTGGCCTGACCCGTGACACAGGTGTTGATCAAATTGTACGCGCAACACTCGAATCAGTAGCATTCCAGACTTATGATCTTTTCAAAGCGATGGCTGATGATGGCGTCACTCCAACTAAAGTCAGAGTTGATGGTGGTATGGTGCAGAATAACTGGCTGTGTCAGTTCCTTGCCGATATTCTTAATATTCCAATCGAGCGTCCGGTACAAACAGAAACCACTGCCCTGGGAGCTGCCTATCTTGCAGGCCTGCATTGTGGCGTTTATAAAAACCCTGATGATCTTAAAGCCAACTGGCAGATAGACCGTGAATTCACGCCATCAATGAATACCGAGGATCGCGATCGACTATTGCGTAGCTGGAAAACAGCAGTCGCCGGTGTAATTCATCAAACAGAGCAAGCTGGTTAGTTTGGCACCAATTTAGTCTGAAGACTTACGCCACAATAAAATTCTGTTGTTGGCAGGCATCGAAATCTGCTCTGCAAGAGCCAGTCCGCTGCCTGATGCAAATTCCACAAGCTCATTGATATCTCTGATACCCATCTGAGAATCCTGTAAACGCAGGCTCGCATCAAAGTCACGATTGCCGTCGCTGTTGTGTTGTCCGTTTTCTTTAAACGGACCGTAGAGTGCGAAGCACCCATCGTCATCCAAACAATGACTGACGACTGCAAACAGTGCCGGCACCTGATCAAAACCCATAATGTGCGCGGTATTAGCAGAGTAGACAAACGAATAATTCGATCCGGTACGATCAAGTGAACTCTTATTATTTACAACCGCACTGACTTGCAACTCTATCGGGGTGAGGACATTACCAGGTGCCGCGTCAGACACCACAGCCCGCAAGCCTTCAAGGTACTGACTTTGCTCAGTTACCTGCCATTGCAAATGGCCAAAACGCCGGCAGAGATACACCGCGTGCTGCCCAGAGCCACTGCCTATTTCAAGCACGGTTGTGGCACGACTGAGTAAGGTTTCCAACGCATCACCGATCGCTTCTTTGTTGCGATCAGCGGAAGCGCTGTAGGGCAGCGGCTGTTGCACAGAAATACTACGCCCTAACGTGGAATAGTCAGCGCTGCAAACACCGGCTTCTTTTTACGATGAATTAACACGGCTATCGATTTGCCTTTTTCAGCAGCTTCCACCAGTTGTCTCAATTGCGCGTTCGACGTGACTGATACCTGATCAAAAGATATCAGCACATCACCCTTGGCAACACCTGCAAGCGATGCCGGGCCGTCCGCCACCACTTCACCAACCAGTAATCCGTTGTCAACTTCAAGCACGGCTTTTTGTTCTGCATTTAACGGAATTGTTGTCAGGCCAAGTGTCGCTTGTTCATTGTCGGTCGGATCACCATGGGCGCTGCGATCTTCCTCCAACTCTCTTACCACAACTTCCAGCGTCATCCGCTTCTCGTTGCGGATAAGCTCAACACTGGCCACCTCACCAACCGGTGTATTGCCGACCAGCGGTGGTAAATCCGAAGACTGCGAAACGTCATTGCCACCAAAAGACAAAATTACATCACCGACCATCAGACCCGCATCAGCTGCGGGACTACTATCGGTTACCTGAGCAATCAATGCTCCTGCCGGCCGATCAAGTCCAAAGGTCTCTGCCAGCGAACGATCGATATCCTGAATAATTACACCTAGCCAGCCACGGCTGACATAGCCCTGATCACGTAGTTGCATTGCAACTGACTGTACGACATTGATCGGAATCGCAAATGAAAGTCCCATGTAACCGCCAGAGCGCGAAAATATTTGCGAGTTAACGCCAATAACATTTCCACTGAGATCAAACAAAGGGCCACCGGAGTTACCAGGGTTAACCGCCACATCAGTCTGGATAAACGGTACATAGTTTTCTTCAGTAGGCAGACTTCTCGACAATGCCGATACAATGCCCTGCGTTGCCGTGTACTCAAATCCGAACGGTGAACCTATCGCCAGCACCCATTGACCAACCTTTAAGGAATCAGAATCACCAAGCACAAGTGTCGGCAAACCGGTTGCGTCAACTTTAAGCAGGGCAACGTCTGATCGTTCATCAGTGCCAACGATCTCGGCATCGAACTGTCGACCATCGGGTAGTTCCAGGGTTATTGCAGTGGCATTGCGAATGACATGTGCATTAGTGACAACATAACCGTCTTCGCTCAACACAAACCCGGAACCGAATCCGGCCGTCGGCAGTGCTCTCGGCGACGCACCAGGTGTATCAGGAAGGCCTTCAAAAAATCGCTGGAAGAATTCCGGCAGCTCGTCTTCATTAAAGTTTGGCAAGCTACCAGTTTCATTTTGAGGCGTTTCTGTTGCAGAAACGGTCACTTTTACGACTGCCCTGCCCTGATCTCTTACTAAACCTTCAAAATCTGGTAAATCTATCGCAAAACTTTTTGCCGATACACCAAAAAACAGAATCGTGCAAACCACTCTTGCTGATAAATTTAACAGAGTGAAACGCCTCAGTATTCTGGCGGAGTTGGACGCAATGTGGGATGATATGACCCTCTTCCATGATACTTGTTTGCTTCGTGTCATTGATGACTCCTGGCAGTTTTCGACTTCGCTTCAGTACGTAAGTTCCAAGGAAGAATGTCGTTCATTTCGGCTGTACCTATTTAGCCACCGAATTGCGACTCGCTAGTTACAGTTATTTAATCGTTTGGGTATCGCTTGCTTTTTGGCATTTTTTGGATATCTCCGATCCGCACCTTGCTGCTGATCGCTGCGCGGCCTGTTCGCTAAGCGGTTAGAGGCAAACAATCTGTACGAGTTTAATACATGCGAATACTATTAGTTGAAGATGATAT
>CAYPDN010000065.1:0-13585 GCA_964409445.1 uncultured Granulosicoccaceae bacterium | reverse complement strand
CAATGGCGGCTGTAGCGAAGAAAAGTGTTACCTTATTTATCAAGCGGCCCACTAGCAATACGCTTACAGGTTTATTCGAATGCGGTTGCATCCGCTGCAGTACACACTAAGGGCACTCATGGAGTTTTCAAAACAGGTAGTTTTAACCGGGTAACTTTTACCGGGTACTTTTTACCCGGTCATTGGCCAGTATTTTTTGGCCGGACATTTTTTGGTCAACTAATTTTTACCCATGGATAAACAACGGTCGTTTATACTTGCGGAATGATAAATGAGACAGTATTCACCCTGCTGGGCACCGGGTCATCAGGCGGTGTTCCTCGTATTGGTAATAACTGGGGTGCCTGCGACCCCGATAATCCCAAAAACCAGCGGCGACGGTGCTCATTGCTGGTCGAGCGCAGCAACAATAACGGAAAAACTTCTGTCCTGATCGACACAGGACCGGATATGCGTGAGCAGCTTTTGAGTGCCCGGGTAACTTACCTGGATGCCGTGTTACTCACTCATGCACACGCCGACCACATCACTGGTCTTGATGATCTGCGACAGCTCGCAGTTGCTCACAAAGAAAAGGTCAACGTCTATCTGGATGAACCAACGTCCGAATCCGTTATGCGTGCGTTTGGCTACTGCTTTCAACAGGCAAAAGGCAGCAGCTACCCGGCTATCTGTCAGGAACACCGCATTGCACCGAATAACCCCATTCACATTGAAGGTGAAGGAGGTACAATTACCGCAATTCCTTTTCTCGTTAACCATGGCGATATCAAAGCACTCGGTTACCGTTTTGATGACCTGGTCTATCTGCCAGATGTAAAAGACGTCACTGAAGCTGCGAGCATGACAACACTCAAAGACACCGATACAATCATCCTCGACGCATTGCGCTATACACAACACCCGACTCACATGAATGTCGAAGATGCAGTCGCTTTTATCAAACAGATCAACCCGGCACGCGGCTTTCTAACCAATATGCATGTCGACCTGGACTATGACGAACTGAACAAGCAACTACCTACTAACATACAACCTGCATACGACGGCATGACAATCAGCTACACTACCGGCTGAATAATCAATTCCTTTGGAGCACACTCGGTGGCAAAGACTAAAAAAGACAAGAAAAAGAAAGACAGCAAAAAGAATAAAAAGTCAAAAAGCAAGATCGTAGACGGCGTGCCAACAGACCTCGTTTATGTGAAGTCCAGCAAAACACACGGCAAAGGCATGTTCGCCGCAAAGAAAATCAAAAAAAACGTAGTCCTTGGGCCACTTCTGGGCAGGCCCACTAAAAAGGACGGTACCTATGTATTGTGGCTGACCGCCAAAAAAGGCTTTCGCGTCACCAATGACTACAGATTCATCAACCATAGCTTCAAGCCCAACTGCGCTTTAACCGATACCGAAGTGATCACGTTAAAATCGATAAAGAAAGATGAAGAGCTATTCCATCACTACGGTTGGGAAGAAGAATAGATCAAGGCTTGCACACAAACTACTGATCTGGTCATAAGGGTTAACCGACTCTGTTTACTATGACAAACTTCTGGATCCTGGAGTTAATCAAGTTCGTTGTACTGTTGCTATTGGCGTACGGCCTGGGACGAGCCGTGCAGGAAACAGGTATCAAAGTTAACTACACAAGAAAGATCATTCATTTTGCCTTATTCTTCCTGCCCGAGTACCTTAAGACTTTTCTTCCCTACAAGGCGGGCTTTGGCACAATCCTGGTTAGTGGTACATTATTTCTACTTACCATCGCACTAATGGTAAAACCTATTAGAAGCAGATTTAGCCTGTTCAACACAGCATTCGCATCTATAGACAGACCTGAAGATCGCCCTCACACTATGCTATGGCTTTCAACACAGGTTATGGCTACTTTTCCAATTCTCTGCCTCATCGTGTATCTGCTGGAACAATACGACCGAACTATACTGATATTTATCACCGTGATTGTGGCAGGTCTGGGTGATGGTCTGGCGGAGCCGGTCGGGGTCAGATTTGGCCGTCATAAGTACGCTACCAGAGCACTATTCAGTGACAGAAAATACACCAGAAGTTACGAGGGCAGCGCCTGCGTTTTTTTTAGCGGAATATTCGCGTGCCTGATACTCAAAGGTGAGATGAGCACTATTGAATTGATCCTGGCGCTTAGCATTATACCTGTCGCCATGACGCTGGCAGAAGCATTCTCACCACACACCTGGGATAGCCCGTTTTTATATCTTGTCGGCGGAACAACAACAATCATGGTGATAGAAATCGCGTCTCTTTTCGCGATCGGTTAACCACTAGCTGACAGGCAGTGCCGGGTTAACGTAGACATTGCTCTCGGTAACTACTTTGTGCAGTGGAATGTCCCATGGCTGCGGTGTTAGCGTTTTTTCAAGCTGACTATCGTGCGCCACACCGATTAAAACCGGCTTATCAGCAGCCCGCGTAAATTCAAATGTTCTATCGTAGTACCCGCCGCCCTGTCCGATTCGGTTACATTGCTTATCAAATACCACTAGTGGTGTTAACACCAGATCGAGCTCTTGTGGGCGCATAATTTCTGACTGATCGCAATCAGGCTCCAATAGTCCAAACTTTTTTTTAAGCAGTGGAGTGTCTGGTTGCCATGGCGCGAATACCATCGATTCATCCCGTAGTATTGGCAAATAAAATATCTTTCCAGCCTCACTACCCGCACGAATAAGCGGTTCAACACTGATTTCACCCAGAATAGCAATATAGGCTGCAATATGAACAGCACTTTGAAATTCAGCCAATGCCGCTACATTTTGTTCAAGCCCTGCTGAATTTTCCTGCAACGTATCTTCGGTTATTTCCCGACGCTGCTTTCTGTGTTTACTACGCAATCGATCTATCACCACAGATCTGGAATCATCACTCATGGCATCATCACTCATTGGTAGCACCGCGGTTACGCATTCGCACAATACTGCTTTGATGATCGACTGGCGGAGGACCCGCGAATTTATCAGGGCTAACTAAATACTGCCCCAGGTTTGTGTAGATAAAAATTCGATGATTAAAATACTTGTGCCTGCTGTTTTTATATATATCGTCAACAAAGCTCTCAAGTTCTGATGTATTAGCGGATCTGTCTGCAGAGTAGATTCCAATTCCCTGACTCAGCACCAGCAAGGAGCTGACAGTGACAATACCAAAAGCAATGCACAGTGATGCCCAGCTTTTAACAATCCAGCCAGGGCACTTCACTTGCAGAATCAAAAGCATCAGTGCCACTACCAGAAATCGCTCACCCAAATTTACAACGCCAAAAGTATTTTTACCGGCTAACAAATACCCAACGAGTAACACCAGCATTGTGACAACAACAGCAGGAGTATATGTCTCGCTGTCTAACGGCCTACCCAAAGCACCATCCTGCCGACGTACAAAATTAAAACCCGTCACCAGTAAATATGAGCCAATTAAAAGCGCTACCAGAAAGTTGGTAACAAAGCCCGCCATATATAATCCATGTGAAGTGGCAAGCAAGCTCTCGCCGTCAGATTGAATAAAATTATGAAAAGGACCTTGCTTGGCAAGCGTATAGAGTTTGTACTGCGCCCATTGCGCTATGGATCCAACACTTTCATTCTGCCCGCCTCCCACGGACAACTTAGTAACGGAGTACCAAAGCAAAAGCAACAAACCTGGCAGCAATGCTAAAAACACACGAACACGACGTTGTATAAAAAACTCACTAACAATTACGAAGCAAACAAATCCAGCAAACACAGAGGCGTGAGAGAAATAAATTAACAGCGAAAACAACAAAATAGAGCTGGCATTTTTTCTTGCACATATTATGTACAACGCAAAAAACAACAGACCAAACTGAAAATTAATATAGCCATTCCAAAAACCTGGTCCGAATGCAATTGACAATGTAAATATCAACTGCATCGCTCCACCATATCGGTGCGATCGCGTGGCAATGAATCCGACAACCAGCGCGAGGAGAAAGTAAATTGCCAGCCAGATTTGACCGGCTGCCACCGGAGAGGTAAGCCCGTTCAATGCTGCAACAGCCGACTGGCTTATCGCATTGGGGACAGGCACCGGAACCAATTCATAGTACTCGGTAAAAGTGGGACTGTCAGTGATCAGTGACCAGACGATATGACCCTGATACATCCACTCCGGATAGTCATGCAGCACAGGAAATGGCTGCAAAATCAACAACACAACGGCCACAATCACGATGAACAGCATCGATGCGAAGTGAAGAGCGTATTGAATAGACCGACCGGAACTCAAGATAACTGTGCGCAACCCTGATGCATTTACTTTTCTGAAGACCTGGAAGTTTGTGCGGCAGAAACTCTGCTACCGCGCAGACTCCGGATACTTAATTTATAGCACAGCGCGGTCTCCTGGGAGATTCCGATACGCTAATACGACCAACCGATTCTGCCCCCAGCAATGCCAGCTTTCGCTCAAGCCCCCAGTGATAGCCGCCAAGCAGACCGTCCTCACGTATTACCCGGTGACACGGTATTAGAATGGCTACCGGATTCTTACCAACTGCACTGCCGACAGCACGACTCGCACCTGCGCTGCCAACAGAGTCTGCAAGCTTTTTATAACTGATTCGGGAGCCGGCAGGAGTACGTAGCAAGGCATCCCAGACTTTTATCTGAAACGGTGTGCCTCGCACCAACAGCGGTATTGTATTTTTTGCTCCATCGCTATTCGATTTAAAGATTAGATCACGGTACTTAGCGGTACGCTTTTGATTCGGACGATAGGTCGCTTCCGGCAGTCGATCTGTCATACCCTTCAATGTGCGCTCTTTATTTATGTTTGTATTGGACTCGGTGTTTACACTGGCTTCGGAATTGGTACAGAACTCCAGACCGGATAACCCGCGATCAGTCACACCAATCAGACACAGCCCGAACGGTGTCTGGTGAAACCCATAGGCGATTTCTATACCCTTGCCCTTTTGCTTAAACTCCGCCGGTGTGATCGCTTCAAGACGTACAAATAGCTCATTCAGCCTGGCGGGTGCAGACAAGCCACAGTCAAAAGCCGCATCCAGCACAGACATATCATCACTCAGGCACTTGCGCGCATGATCAAGCGTGAGGTATTGCAAAAACTGTTTTGGTGAAACACCTGCCCAGCGCTTAAACAGGCGCTGAAAATGCGCTTCGCTTAAATGCACTGACGCAGCAATTGCGGCAAGATCAGGCTGGGTCTGATAATTTGCAGCAACATAATGCAACGCTTCTTCAATGCGTGCAAAGTCACGTGCAGAATCAGCATTGTTCATAGTCATCTACCTCTTACACTGATGTGATGGTGTTGCACAGGCACCCTCATACTAGACACACACAAGCCGACAGACAAAACGGATTCCTGCGCTCCTAGCCAATACCAACCGCTGCCAATAAAAGGCACAATGCAACGACAATCGTCAGATGCAGACGCATTTTAATGTACTCCGCCGGCACCAGATCTGCCAGTAAAAACCTGTCTAAGAAGTACATCACAACAATCGTTAGCGCCATTCCGAACAGCGCACTTTTTGCGGCGACGAAATACCACCCCCAGGCAGCAAGTGCAGGCACGACACTGTACACGTATAACAATGTTTGCTTACTTCGTTCCGCGTGCAATGCCAGCCCCCAGTGCACCGCACCGATAAAGCTTATAATTACTGCCCCATAGGCGACTAACTTACCTTTTGCATCGGACAGGCCCAGACCAGTCAGATCAAGACCCACAGTCAGACTTAGCGCCAGTGCGACAAAAGGTATAACACCCCCGTAACCAAGCCACCTGGCAACTACCGGAAAAGATGAAGAGTTGCCATTCGTACTGCCAGAAACGTGAGAGTTCGCCTGAATATTCATTCGCAATTCATTCTGGATTTATAAAGACACCATCCATGATAGCGATACTGAACACCTGCTACCACATGGCAGCCCACGCAATATTCAATCAGTGCCAATTCCAAGTTGCCAGAATGCACTGACCAATGGGTTATCAAGGTTCTTTTTTAACACCACAAGCCCAAGTGTATACGGTGCCAGTTTCGGCTCCACCTCGACAATTCGAATCCGGTCGGCCAGCGGGCTGTTATCCAGTACGATTTTCGGCACTACCCCTACTCCAAGCCCCAGGCTGACCATACTCACAATCGCCTCGTTGCCCGCAACCTGGGCATAGATTCTTGGGTTCACCCCAAGGTCTTTGAACCACTGATTTACACGAGACCGGGCAAGGCCGCTTTCCGATAAAATCATTGGCACTTCAGCCCACTGCTTTTTACTGCGAGCGCTTGAGGCTCTGGCACCAATATCAAACTCACCGTCGTTAGCGGCAATAAAAACCAGTGGTGATTCGGTAATCGCACAGGTGCTTACACCTCTGGGTGGTGAACCCGGTAGTGCTGCAATGGCAATTTCTTCGTGTCCCGCGACCACACGGCTAATCGCAAGTTCAGGGTCACCGGTATGCAACTTTATGTCGATACCCGGATGACTCGGCCGCAAGCGATTCAACAGATCAAATAAAATACTGTGACTGGCGGTAACCGAGCAATACAGGCTGAGCTCGCCATGCAGATCATCGGCGTCATCTTTCAGCTCGTTACAGATTACCCGCCACTGGCGGGTAGAATTTTTAGCGTACTGCTGGAACTTCTGTCCCTTGCGGGTTAACGCAACTGCCCGATTGTCGCGATCAAACAAACGCGCCCCTACCTCAGACTCAAGTTGCCGAATACTCCGCGAGAGCGCGGATATACTGATGTTGCAGGCCACACTTGCACGGCCAAAATGCAGGTGTTCTGCAAGCAGAAGGAAGTGAGAGAGCGCGCGGATATTCATCTACATCCAATACTAACTCAACGTTGCATAAAACGGCACATCTTGTTGCATTTATTGCAATTTACGACACACTATCGTTTCGTTAAACTGATGTCGTCCAGTGAAGTTCTCACTACCACTCCATCATCGGAGCACAACATGTCAAACAACTATTTCAATTCCCTTTCCCTGCGTGAGCAGCTCGAACAGCTCGGCAAGTGCCGCTTTATGCACCTTGATGAATTTACTGAAGGTGTCGATGCGCTGAAAGGCAAAAAGATGGTTGTCATCGGTTGTGGAGCGCAGGGACTGAATCAGGGGCTAAATTTGCGCGACAGCGGACTGGATGTCTCCTACACGCTGCGCGAAGCGGCCATAAAGGAAAAGCGCCAGTCCTGGAAAAACGCTACCGAGAACGGATTCACTGTCGGCACCTATGAAGAACTAATTCCCACTGCAGATGTTGTACTCAACCTGACACCAGACAAGCAGCACACAGATGTTGTTAATACCGTTATGCCGTTAATGAAGAAAGGCGCTTGTCTGTCTTACTCTCACGGTTTCAACATTGTTGAAGAAGGCATGCAAGTTCGTGACGATCTAACCGTCATCATGGTCGCGCCCAAGTGCCCCGGCTCTGAAGTTCGCGCCGAATATGTGCGAGGCTTTGGTGTACCAACACTAATTGCAGTCCATGAAGACAACGACCCGAAAGGTGAAGGACTGGCACTAGCTAAAGCCTACGCTGTCGGTACCGGTGGTCACAAAGCCGGTGTATTGATGTCATCGTTTATTGCAGAAGTAAAATCTGATCTGATGGGTGAACAGACAATTCTCTGCGGCATGCTGCAGACAGGCTCACTGCTTTGCTTCGACAAAATGATCGAAGAAGGCATAGATGCCGGTTACGCTTCAAAGTTAATTCAATACGGTTGGGAAACAGTGACAGAGGCGCTCAAGTATGGTGGCGTTACCAACATGATGGACCGTTTGTCCAACCCTGCAAAAATCAAAGCGTTTGAACTTGCGGAAGAAATGAAAGACATCATGCGTCCGCTGTACAACAAGCATCAGGACGACATCATGACCGGTAAGTTCTCGGCCACAATGATGGCAGACTGGGCCAACGACGATAAAGAACTTCTCGGCTGGCGCGCCGACACAGCAGAAACCGCCTATGAGAAAACCCCTGCAGGTGATGTGGAAATCACCGAACAAGAATATTTTGACAACGGCATTCTGATGGTTGCGATGGTCAAAGCCGGAGTAGAACTGGCTTTCGAGACAATGACAGCAGCCGGAATCATTGCAGACTCTGCCTACTACGAATCACTGCATGAAACACCGCTGATTGCCAACACCATTGCACGTAAAAAGTTATATGAGATGAACTCCACCATTTCAGACACCGCAGAATACGGTTGTTACCTTTACAACCACGCTTGTGTACCGTTGCTGGGTGACTTCATGAAAGACATAAAAACTGACGTCATCGGCGCCGGCTTACAACTAAACCACGGTGGTGTTGATAACGCGCGATTGATCGAAGTCAATGAAGCCATACGAGCTCATCCGGTAGAAGCAATCGGTGCGACTCTGCGTGGCCATATGTCTGATATGAAGAAAATCATCTGACTTCCGCTGTTTATGATGCATTAAATAAAGGCCAATGGCCGCTTAATGGCCGGCCTTTTTTAAAACCGGACAAACGATGCCACTGCCCTGGTCCATCACTTTAAAAAACGCCACAGTTGAGTTTGACAAAGGCTTTGTCTGTCAAGACATCAACTGGAGCGTACATCCCGAGCATCAATGGTTGATCTGTGGCAATAACGGCTCTGGCAAATCAGCGCTTGCTGCAATCCTGACTGGTGCGGGTGAAATTCAGAACGGCATTGTTAAAAACCTGCCGGACCGAATCGGTCTGGTATCTTTCGAAGCACAACAGGAACTAATAGAGGCAGAACGCCGCAAAGACGATGCAGATATTATGGATGTCATCGCTGAAGGCACACCGGTATCAGAAATCATCGCCGCGGTCTGTAAAGACAAACAACTGGCCGAAGAGCTAACTGTAAAGTTCGGATTGACACCACTGCTGGATCGGGCGTTCAGAAAACTCTCAACGGGTGAATCGCGCAAAGTAATGTTAATCCGCGCGCTTACCAGTGATGCACAATTACTAATTCTTGATGAGCCGTTTGAAGGTCTCGATGTCGCTAGTCTTGAGGCGCTTAAAGTACATCTTAAAAACATTGCCACCGATACAACAATAGTCACAGTGCTGAACCGACTGGATCAGTGTCCGGACTTTGTAACCCACCTCGCCTACGTTGCAGACGGCAGACTGGAACAACAGGCAGCTCGTTCAGATACCGAGGCCTGGCAACAGCTACAGGCTTTGCTACACCTAAAAACTTCAGACCTTGAAGTGCCGCCTACAGATATCGACAGTAAACTCCCCGAACTGGATTCGCAGGCACCTCTGGTGCGTATAAAAAACGGCGCTATCAAATACGGCGAAACTATTATCTTTGAAAACCTGGACTGGACAATCAATCACGGTGAGCACTGGCAACTGACAGGGCCAAACGGCAGCGGCAAAACAGCATTGTTGTCATTGATAACTGGCGATCATCCCCAGTGCTATGTGAACGATATATTCGTATTCGGCTTTCAGCGAGGCAGTGGCGAGAGCATTTGGCAAATCAAACAGTTTATTGGTTACGTGTCGACCGCGCTTCAGTGGGAATACACAGTCGGCACCAGTCTGCGTAACGTTATAATTTCAGGTTTTTACGACAGCATTGGCTTGTACAGCAAGCCGACAGACAATCAAAAAAATATCGCAAACCTCTGGCTTGTTGTTTTAGGAATGCAGGATCGCGCTGACGATACTTTTACCAGCCAGTCCTACGGTGATCAGCGTCTGCTATTGATTGCGCGCGCAATGGTCAAACACCCACCACTACTGGTACTCGATGAGCCCTGCCTCGGTCTCGATGACATGAACAGACAGCGAGTACTCGCATTAATAGAGCTAATTTGCGCGCGAAGTGATTCAACTGTGTTATACGTTAACCATCACGCTGAAGACAAAATTAGAGGCATAGATAACCACCTGGCGCTGGGAGATGCAGGAACAACATAGCTCACCAGAGCCATAATCTACTCGCCCCTTTATCATGGCAGTTTGATCCCATTAACTAAACTGCTCCGGTGTCTATTCCCGCTCTATTTCCTGCTTCTTAGCAAAATACGCAAACGGAATTGCTAACGGACCAAATAGCGCGCCCATTACGCCCCAGAATACAGGACTGGCACCTCGGCTCTTTGCAATTTGGTGGCAAACAATAATACAAACTACACTTACTGCAAACATCGCTGCGATAAACCCCATAGTCACCTCACTCAGTGTATTACTAATTACGCGGAACCGTATGATCAAGTGATAGTTTTTTCACACAGCACCCCGACGCCTATAAACAAACAACATTGCCGCTACAGACACACACGCCATCAAAATAACGGCAAATGCCGCTACCGCAAAATTCTGTGCGCCACCCAGAGCAATAATTATCGTACTCGCGATACCTCCCGTGGCCATCTGTGTGGCACCGACTATTCCGGTACCAGTTCCACGGTGATCACCGGCGGTCGATATGGCACCCACTGTGGTATTGGCCACAATAATTCCATTGGCAAATCCGAACAGACAACACGGCAAGGCCAAAGACAGCACCGACGTGTAACCCAGAGATTGCGTCACAAGCATCGAAACTGCTGACAACAGACTGAGAATACATCCCACTAACGCGGTAATCTCAATCCCTTTATGTACAAACCACGTGCGATTACAAGTATTGCCAATAAGATAAAACAAAGGCGTTAGTGAAAACCAAAATCCGAATTGAGATGCGGAATAACCATTCCTCTGAAACTGATAAGCCAGAAAGCTATTAAGGCAGAAAAATATCCCGACCTGCATTCCACTGGCCAGTGTCCAGCAATTAAATAACGGGTTGCGCAACACCGAGTTATAAGCCGAAAATATCGTTCGCAGGTTTATCTTTGATAATTTCGAAGTGTTAGTTTCTCTTGCCACTAAATACGTAGCAACAAGCAGTAAAAATCCGCTTAGTACCAAAACAACAATGGTACTTTTCCAACCGGCACGCTCTGCAAACCAACCCGAAAATGCCAGTGACAATACAGGTGCGACAGACAGCACCATACTGATAGTCGACATTTGCTTCGCAGCCTGCGTACGCGCAAAGACATCGTTAACCATGGCGCGAGCCATAGCCATACAGGCAGCCGCTCCAAACCCCTGCAAAAACCTGAATAACACCAACAGGCGGATATTTTCAAGTAACACAACAGCAATTCCGCCAATGGTAAAAAGCACCGCACCAACTAACAGCACCGGACGCCGACCGTAGCGATCAGACAGAGGTCCCCAGATCAACTGCCCGATGGCAATAGCCATCAAATAACCGGAAAACATCTGTTGAACAGATGCGCTCGATACATTCAGATCATCTTCGATAAGTGGCAGGATCGGCGTCAGTGCAGTAAGCCCGATAACACCAACAGCCGAGCACAGTGCCAGAAACCAGATGGGAGGAGCCAAAGCAGATGCTTTAAGAGCCGGTGCCTTATCTCCGCCAGCTGTCTGGTGCGTGACCTGATTTCCATCAGCTGAGGTCTGAGGAGAGTTATCGATAATTCAATTCCGCTTTAGACACAGAGGACAACAGCCGTATATCATGGAACGCTATTGTTACATACCACGAGAACAATTAATGGCTGAACACAACGGTTTTCGAAAACTGGAATACGTTGCACCCACAATAGAAGCTATGTCACAGCAATCTGCCTCTTTTCTGTCGTTAATGAAACAACGCAGAACCGTTCGGGACTTCAGCTCGAAGGAAGTACCAGCATCAGTAATAGAAAATGCTATCGCCACTGCTGGCACCGCACCAAGCGGTGCAAACATGCAGCCATGGCACTTCGTCGCAGTGAATAGCACAGACACGAAACGCAAAATCAGAATCGCAGCCGAGGAAGAAGAACGGGCACTGTACGAGCACCGCGCTTCGAAAGAATGGCTCGATGCACTCGCCCCGTTAGGCACCGATGCCAACAAGCCTTTTCTTGAAACCGCCCCGTGGCTGATCGCAATTTTCGCGCAGAAATTCACCATCGATGACAACGGACAAAAGCTCAAGAATTACTACACACCAGAATCAGTCGGAATAGCTACCGGCTTTTTAATTGCCGCTCTTCACAATGCCGGCCTGGCAACCCTGACGCACACACCCAGTCCCATGACTTTTCTGCGTAGCACGCTAGGCAGACCAGACCATGAGAAGCCTTTTCTTTTACTGGTCACAGGCTATCCGACAGAAGATGCAATGGTGCCGGATATCAGCCGCAAACCACTTGATAACATTCTGAGTATTGTCTGATAAATCAGACCAGTCCTGACTGCTCTCTGGTTGCCATAAACTCAATATCAGGCCAGCGCTCAAGTGTCATTTGCAGATTAACTCTTGTGGGCGCCAGGTATACCAACTCATCGGCGTGATCGATTGAAAGATTGGCAGCACCTTTGGTTTTAAATTCCTTCAGCATTTTATCATCCGGTACTTTCACCCAGCGCGCCTGTTGTACCGCAACTGTTTCAAACTGACAATCAACTTTGTATTCATCCTGCAGTCTCTGTGCGACCACTTCAAATTGCAGCACGCCGACGGCACCGAGTATCAGGTCGTTGTTATTGATCGGTTTAAAGAGTTGTGTCGCACCTTCTTCACATAGCTGGCCGAGACCCTTTTGCAGCTGCTTCATCTTTAACGGATCTTTCAACACAGCGCGCCTGAATAGTTCAGGGGCGAAATTCGGAATACCGGTAAACAAAAGCTCTTCATTGAGGGTAAACGTATCACCAATTCTGATAGTACCGTGGTTATGTACGCCGATTATGTCACCGCTATAGGCTTCATCAAGACTGCCTCTGTCAGAGGCGAAGAATGTCAGTGCGTCTGAAAATTTTATATCCTTTTTGATCCGCACATGTCTGGCCTTCATGCCTTTATCATATTTACCGGAGCAAATTCTTAAAAACGCAATTCGATCCCGATGTTGCGGATCCATATTCGCCTGAATCTTAAAAACAAAGCCGGTGAACTTCTCTTCCAGAGGATCAACCTCCCGGGTCAGCGTTTCACGCGGCTGCGGTTTTGGCGCATGTTCTACAAAGTCATCGAGCAGTTCGGCTATACCAAAGTTATTGATTGCAGAGCCAAAAAATACCGGCGTTAATTTGCCGTCGCGATACTGCTGCAGATCAAATTTATTACTGGCACCCTGCACCAGTTCAATCTCGTCGCGGAACTCCTGTGCCATATCGGCACCGATAATCTCATCGATCTGCGGGTTGTCCAACCCCTCTACCACCTGCCCTTCCTGTACCTTGCCGCCATGCGTTGGTGAATAGAAATGAACGGTATTACGTGTCAGGTGATAAACACCCTTGAAGCGTTTGCCCATACCTATGGGCCAGGTGATGGGTGCACAACTTATATTCAACATCTGCTCGACTTCATCCATCAAATCGATCGGATCACGGCCTTCACGGTCAAGCTTGTTGATAAATGTCATCACCGGCGTGGTGCGCAATCGACAAACTTCCATCAGCTTTTCGGTTCTGGGCTCAACACCTTTGGCAACATCAATCA
>CAYPDN010000064.1:0-13615 GCA_964409445.1 uncultured Granulosicoccaceae bacterium | reverse complement strand
TAGAGAAATTCGATTCAGTTATACATAAATGGCCTCAAATAACTGAAGCGCATCGGCTGGCTGGCGACATCGATTACCTGATCAAAGTACAAGTGGCATCTACGCGCGATTTCGACGTGTTTTATAAAAATTTAGTAGCCGAAGTAGACCTGTATAGCGTCACTTCAAGTCTTTCAATGGAAGTGATGAAGCATGAAACAGCGCTGCCGATAGAACTATAAATCGCGGTCCTTACGCAGGGTGCCGCTACAACCAACGCAGTACTACCCGGCACTCTTGTTGTGACTTCACCTGGCGACATCAACGCTAAAAGCGGCAGAAAGGATTTTATTTCCAGCACCAATCCTATGGTGTGGGCGTATACGCTTTCTTTGGTATTTTTTGTTGTTGCTATAACGCTAAGTTATACAATCCTGCGCAGTACAATTTCAACCCAGAAAGCACTGACCGAATTCAATTCGCACATTCACAAATTACAGCTATCGATCACAGCATCGGTGGGCACCGTAAGCGACTACCGACTTGAATATAAAAAGAACAATTCCAATACAAGATTGCTTCAA
This sequence comes from uncultured Granulosicoccaceae bacterium, assembly GCA_964409445.1. Taxonomy (GTDB): domain Bacteria; phylum Pseudomonadota; class Gammaproteobacteria; order Granulosicoccales; family Granulosicoccaceae. The sequence continues at coordinate 13,052 of CAYPDN010000064.1, read as the reverse complement.
CTAATTGCGCGCCGCGGCAAAGCATCTGTCTCGCAGCTTGCAGAAATTCAAAACAATCTGCTCACAAGCGCTGACGCTTTAGAAAATAGCAGTGTCTGGTCTGAAATCAGATGGATAGTAAGCGATGAGGAGCAATCGCTGAATTCCAAATTGAGTAGCTACCTCAGTCAGATGAGAAGCCTGTTCGCCACAAGCAATACACACTCATCTGTCACTATGCCACAAATACCTGTTGAAGCGGCCGGCGCACGTTACGGAGCACTTTTTCAGGGTTATGAAAGCGCTTCCGACCAACTGCAACAGTTGATCGCAGACAACTCCACAAGAGTTGACATGGTGCATAAAATGTTAACTGCGCTCATCATCTCTATCATGCTATTGATAAGCGCAGTAGTAGTCGCACCACTATGGCTGCGTCTAATCAGAGAACATAGACGCCTCGAATCAGCGCATTCAAAACTGTACAAAGTTGCTTACACCGACAGAGAAACCGGATTGCCAAATCTGGATGGACTGGAGCGCCAGCTAGCCGAGCTGGTCTCGTTCGATAACAATGAAACCGGATTTTATCTGCTGGTAGTAAGGATCAGAAACCTGGACCAAATATACAGCCTGATTGGCAGCCAAAGTGTCGAGGCGCTATTACAAGCAATAAGTAATCGTTTGCAGAATTTCGGTACAGCGCATCATCAATGGTGTCGAAGCGGAGAAGCGGAATTCACCTGTCTGTTAACCGAAGAGAGAGTAAACGATGCCAACACGTGGGCAGAGGAACTTTATCGGTTAATGACCGATAAGCTGGTCATCGATGGTGTGGTTGTCAGAACAGACGTACGCATGGCTGTATCAAGAATAAAAAAGTCCGAGATAATGCATGCCAATTTGTTGTGGGAGCATCAGTCAAACGCACGACTTGCATCTGCTGACTTCGAACCGCAAAGTCGCTGGTTGCCGCAATATCATACCGACATGAACAACGCATTGATGGCGCAAAACAATCTGATCGACCAGATTTCAGAGGGACTGGAGAACAATCAATTTGTACCGTTCTATCAGTTAAAAGTTGCAGCATCTACCGGGCAGATTTGCTCTGCCGAAGTGTTAGCGCGGTGGATACGTGCCGACAACAGTATGGAATCTCCGGCGGTTTTTATTCCTGCAGCCGAAAGCTCAGGCCTTATTGTACCGATGACTTTTGCCATATTCGATAAAGTAATAACAGACATCAAAGACTGGTGCGCCGCAGGCTTACCGGTAGGCAGGGTAGCCATTAATGTTGCCCGTGATGTGTTGCTTCATCAGGAGCTGCTGCCACGATTACAAAAAATGTTAGATCAAATGCCTGAATTGTGTGCAGGCCTCGAGATTGAGATCACTGAAAATATCGCCATCGGAGATAATCTTGAACGCACATTTGCCATCCTTAATGAAATACGTCAAATGGGAATCCATATAGCGATAGACGATTTCGGTACCGGATACGCGTCTCTTGAGACCTTGATCGAAATGCCTTTTGATGTACTAAAAATAGATCGCGCATTCGTAATTCCAATGACAGAAACAGGCAGTGGTAATGAGGTCGTGACCGCAATGATTTCACTCTGCAACACACTGGGTAAAACCTGCGTTGTTGAAGGTGTGGAAACTGACTGGCAATGGCGACAACTTGCAGAAATGGGAGCAGACGAACTGCAGGGCTTTTACTTTCATAAGCCATCAGGTGCTACGGAAGCTAAAGAATCAATCACCAAAGGCAACGAATGGAAGTCTGCAGCCTGACTCTGCGATTTCCCGCAGCAGCACGGCATAGAGCCTGAAATTCACTAAATAAAAGCGGTATATGTCATGTTCATACCAGATCGTATTCAATCAGTACTTATAAGCACGCTTATCACAGGCAGTATATTGTTTGGTTACGCGGTCCACGCAAATGGTCCCAAACCGCAGGCTGCCCAACCTCAGGCAGAGATTCTGCACTGGTGGTCCAGCGCCGGAGAGTCCGCTGCGCTGAATGTGTTTATTGATGAATTCAAAGCACGGGGTGGACACTACTACGACTCAACCAAAAACAACCAGTACGCCACCAGGGAAGAAGCAATAGATCGCATGAGCAAGGGCTACCCGTCGACCCTCACACAGTGGAATGCTGGTCGGGATATAGCGGAGTTCTATGACTTCGGATTGATTGACGCGATTACCGAACCATCGCTGGTAGCAAAGCTTAAGAAACTCGTACCAGAGCCGGTGCTGGATGCAGTGACGCATAGAGGTGAAATTATCGCCATGCCGATCAATGTCCACACAGAGAACTGGATGTGGCACAGTACAAATTTAATCAAACAAAGCAGCGATCTGTTTACTCGCGACTGGCAAAACTTTCTCACACTGGGTAAGGATCTGGAGAAACAAAATGTTCCACTGCTGGCTGTCGGCGACCAGCCGTGGCAGGTACGCATACTTTTCACCAGTATTTTTCTCGGTATTTCTCGTGATGTTTATAGAGAATTCTACCTGGCAGCGGAGGAATCTGCAGTAGACCGCCCGGAGTTCAAAGAAGTACTCACTGCTTTCAGTAACTTTGCGCGCTACAGCAAATCTTTCGGCGACGGCAACTGGAATACACAGGTAAAGGCAGTTGCTGACAACCAGGCCGGTGCAACTTTTATGGGAGACTGGGCTAAGGGTGAGTTCCAGGTACTTGGGAAAACTGCGGGCAAAGACTACGGCTGTTCATTAACCGCCAGCGACGACCCAGGCCTATTATTAGTCATTGACAGCTTCATACTGGGCAAGGTCGATATACCCGAAGAAAGACAAGGACAGGCACTAATGCTTGATGTGGTGTCAGATCCGTCAGTGAACCTGCAATTCAATTCACTGAAAGGATCAGTGTCACCCTACAATAAGCCGACATCGGAATCACTGGATGCCTGCAGTACCCAGGTTTACGATATTCTCTCTAACAAAGAAGCGGTGTTACCACCCTACGCCTCCTATGGAGACGCGGCATATATGCATCTCCTGGATTCAGAGATTTACGATCTCTGGAAAGAATCGCAACAGACATCAGATGTGGATGCATTGGTTGCAGCTTCGATGAAAAATTTCCGCAAGTTGCTTCGCGCTCAACAGCAGGAATCTCTGGCTACCGCCGAAGAATAACAACTACCAGGTGCGGCAACAGGTAAAATCCGGACTAATTACGACGCGACTCAAATACTTCGGCGGCACGTCCGTTGTCGAGCACCTGCCTGACTGTGCCAGACGCTTCCTCAATTCCAATTCCCCTGAAACTCGCAAGCGACACAGAAGCACCCAGCACAATACAGTCGTACATTATTGACCTGGATCCTTTTAGCGCTTTGACACCTTCCGCAGCCGTTGACTTTGCGAGCGCCTCAATCGAAGAACTGACTGGCCTGCCGAGCTCGTCAAGCTGCAGCACGCCTTCAGGCATATCTACGCAACGAGATGACTGCTGAATGCGGATGTCTTCCGGCACGATTCGGATCTTCTCCAGAGCGTTGTCACTGCTGCTCCACTGAAAATAGCGTGAAACCTGCGCTACCGTCGGCACAACACCACCCTCTATACCTTTAATAAAACCCGCTGTATCAAACCCCGTGCTGCGAGCAAGACTGGCGTACACATCCGGGTAAGCCTTATGCACATAGCCGGTGATAAAGTGATTTCTACGCGCAGCACTCAACGGCATCAGCCCTTTTTCTATTGTGGTTATACACGGGCGCTTGACCATTTGCTCACGCAGTAACTGAAGCGCTGCAAGTTCGGGGGCTACGACTGATTGATCCAGATAACACCAGGTAGCATCAGCACCTGATAACAGCTCTGCAGCAGTTTCTAAAGTGTGGTCTACCGGTATACCCGCAGATTGCAGCACGCGTTTAACCGAGAGCCCGTGTTTTGGGCCGATAGAATCAATACCATGTGTCACAACAGGCACGCCACAAGCTGCAAGTACCGCTGGAATGAACGGTGATGCAGGCAGACTACGGATATAACCATCGTAAGGATCAGCGAGCGTAATCATCGCCTCGCAGTCAACCGAAAGTGTACACGTACCCTGAAGAATAGCCTCGGTAACACCCTGCATTTCAGCATCGGTTTCTCGCTTCATTCTCAACGCAATCAGGAATAAAGCGCTTTGCACCGGATCCGATTTTTGCTCCAATACCAGCCGCATTGCAGCACGTGCCTGATCAACACTCAGGTCTTTACTCATTGTCGGACCAGTTGCTATACGCTGCAATACCTCCCGCATTAAGGCAGTGGACTCTGTGCCGGGCAAACTGTTTTCAGTCAAGCTGTTTTACCGTCAGTTACTTTGCAGGTTATTATAATAGCTAACCAACTTTAATTGCATATAGCCAGTCCTTAAATACAGATGAAGCAACTGCCAATTTTTCTTGATGTTAAAAACAGCTCATGTCTGGTAGCAGGTGCTGGGCCAGTTGCAGCACGTAAAGCAAAAATGCTAATCAGTGCAGGTGCTAGTATTCAGGTTGTAGCGCCGCAGTGCAGCGATCAGATGCAGCAACTTCTCGACAATAACAAAATCACCTATGTGCAACGCGAATATCAATCAGGTGATCTTGCGGGTATTAAGCTCGTCGTCGCCGCTACAAATAACAACTCAATCAATCTGGGCATTGCGGATGATGCGAAAAGCCTGAACCTGCTATGCAATGTTGCCGACGAACCAGAGGCAGGCAACTTCATACTACCGTCGGTAGTTGATCGAGACCCGCTATATGTTGCCATAAGCAGCGGCGGTGCTTCACCAATTCTTTCCAGAATTCTGAAAAACAGGCTGGATGCATTCATCCCTAAAAACTATGGCGCACTTGCATCGCTTGCAGGCCGCTACCGTGAGCAAATTAAAGCTCGATTCAAAACAATTGGCGAGCGCAAAAGGTTCTGGGACAACGCGCTGGGCGGCAATATTGCAGAGTTAGTACTGGCTGGCGACGAAGCAAGCGCGCGAAAGCTGATCGAGGCGCAATTGACCAACACTCAAATACCTGCAGCCAAAACAACCGGTGAGGTGTATCTGGTTGGCGCAGGACCAGGCAACCCGGATCTGCTGACATTCAGAGCGCTGCGACTGATGCAGCAGGCTGATGTTGTATTGCACGATCGACTGGTCGCATCCGCAATTCTAGAAATGTGTAACCCGAATGCCGAGAAAATTTATGTGGGTAAAAGGCGCTCAGCTCATTCAATGCAGCAAGGCAGTATCAACCAAACACTTATCGATCACGCATTGCGCGGCAAGCGTGTGCTGCGTCTGAAAGGTGGTGATCCCTTTATTTTTGGCCGTGGTGGTGAGGAAATAGAATCTCTGGCGGCGCAAAACATTCCTTTTCAGGTAGTACCAGGTATTACCGCGGCATCCGGTTGCGCAAGCTACGCCGGCATACCTCTAACCCATCGTGACCATGCGCAGTCATGTACTTTTGTGACCGGCCACCTTAAAGACGGCAGCATCGATCTTGACTGGCCCAGTCTGACCGGCAGCGATCAGACGATTGTCTGTTATATGGGTCTGCTCGGACTACCGGTTATCTGCAAGCAACTCATTGCACATGGCAAACAACCCGACACTCCGGCCGCGCTAATAGAGCGTGGTACTACGAGTAAGCAGCAGGTACACACCGGTACCATCAGTAATTTACCGGCAGTAATTGCTAATAAAAAAGTTACCGCACCTACGCTGATCATTATCGGTACAGTCGTCACACTGCGAGATAAGCTTAACTGGATGGGTGATGCAACAAACAGCACTTAAAAACCCGCACCACTTTCAAGCCGTCAACCCGCTTTTTTTGTCTGCGCAGCACTGTTAGCCAAATCGACAATCAAGCTCGCCATCTCATCAGATGCGCCCAAATATTCAGAAACCACAATTTGAAGTGACGGATTGGCATCCTGCGCCAGCCCGACCTGCTCCGGAATATCGCTGGCGACATGCGCACCACGGGCAAGGAAATACGGTACTACCAGCACTGACGTTGCACCCGCCTCTGCAAGCGACCCGATTGCCTGCGGAATAAGCGGCTCCGCTAATTCCAGATAGGCACATTCCACACGGTCGAATTCAGAACCCGCCATCGAGGCGACTCTGGCAGTCAGGCGTTTGATTTCTTCATTAGATTCAGTTCGCCGGCTGCCGTGCGCCACTACCAGTAGACATCTCATGTTTAGCGTTCCAAACGATCAATATTTAACCGCATTGTAGCCTGAATGAATCGCAGGATTGTGCTCGGAACAGCCCAGGTCATTTGCCAGATCACAATATGGCAGCACAACTGCGAAAACCAAGCTATATAAGTGTTTGTTTTAGCAGTCGGATCTGTATAATCCAGCCCGAGAACCCTGACCCCCCGGCACGGCGGATACAAATCGGGTTATAGCAGGCGGAAATACAACGCCAAGCTTGGTCCAGCCGTCTTTATTAGTTACCAATAACACTATGAATACTGAAAAATTGCGCAATATCGCGATTATTGCCCACGTTGACCATGGCAAAACAACTTTGGTCGACAAGCTTCTGAACCAGTCCGGCACCCTGGATCGCAAGAATGCCGATGCCGAGCGCATCATGGATTCCAACGATCAGGAAAAAGAGCGTGGCATCACCATTCTTGCGAAGAACACCGCAATTGAGTGGCAGGACTATCGCATCAACATCGTAGACACCCCCGGACACGCTGATTTCGGTGGCGAAGTGGAGCGCGTGCTGTCAATGGTAGACAGCGTATTACTGCTGGTAGATGCAGTAGATGGCCCAATGCCACAAACCCGGTTTGTTACTTCCAAGGCTTTCGAGCGCGGCTTGAAGCCAATTGTCGTGATCAACAAAATCGATCGACCCGGTGCTCGACCCGACTGGGTAATGGATCAGGTGTTTGATCTGTTTGATCGCCTCGGTGCGACAAACGAACAGCTCGACTTCCCGATCATCTATACGTCGGCGGTAAACGGCATAGCAGGCATGGAAGTCGAGGATATGGCCGAAGACATGACTCCGCTGTTTGAAATGATCACAGAAAAAGTACCAGCGCCTGCAGTCGACGTTAACGGCACATTTCAAATGCAAATCTCAGCACTCGATTACGACAGCTACGTTGGGGTAATCGGTGTTGGCAGAATCACCCGCGGCGCACTTCGTCCCAACCAGCAAGTGGTTATAAAATCTGCTGGCGGTGAAGAACGCAAAGGTCGCGTACTGAATGTAAAAGGTTATATGGGCCTCGACCGGGTTGATACCGATAATGCCACTGCCGGCGATATTGTCTGCATCAACGGCATAGATGGCTTATCAATCTCTGACACGCTTTGCGACCCGGAAAACATTGAAGCGCTGCCGCCTTTATCTGTTGATGAACCGACTGTCAGTATGACATTCCGTGTCAATGACTCTCCCTTCGCAGGTAAAGAAGGCAAGTTCGTGACCTCACGCAACATACGCGAACGCCTGGAGCAGGAACTTATACATAACGTTGCACTGCGTGTAGAACAAGGCGACTCAGCAGACAAATTTAAAGTATCCGGCCGCGGTGAACTGCATCTGTCGGTACTCATTGAGACTATGCGACGCGAAGGTTATGAGCTAGGTGTGTCACGACCGGAAGTTATTCAAAAAGAGATCGACGGCGTCATTCAAGAACCATTCGAACAAGTCGTTGTTGATATCGAAGAGGAACATCAGGGTCCGGTTATGGAAGAACTTGGCTTGCGCAAAGCTGAAATGACCAACATGGAACCGGATGGCAAAGGTCGATTAAAAATGGAATTTATTATTCCATCACGTGGTCTGATCGGTTTTCGAGGCATGTTTTTAACAATGACTTCAGGCTCAGGCATACTGACCAGCGTGTTCGACCACTACGGTGAAGTAAAATCTGCAGGTGTAGTATCACGGCAGAACGGCGTGCTGGTATCAATGGTCACAGGCAAGACCTCAGCATTCTCACTCTTCAACCTGCAGGATCGCGGCCGCCTGTTTCTTGGCCATGCGGTAGACATTTACGAAGGCCAGATCCTCGGCATACACTCGCGCTCGAATGATTTGGTTGTTAACGCCACCAAAGGCAAGCAGCTGACCAATGTTCGCGCCTCAGGCACAGACGAAGCACTCACTCTAACACCACCAATAGTGCACTCACTGGAACAGGCACTGGAGTTCATTGAGGACGATGAGTTGGTAGAAGTTACCCCTGAGAGCATTCGCATTCGCAAAAAGATGCTGAAAGAGACTGATCGAAAGCGCGCCTCCCGAAGCGCCGCCTGAACAGTAGGCCACTATAGCGACTAAATCTGACCGGGGCCTACCCCGGTCTTTTTTGTTACCCTGATACAAATTTTCAGGGATACAGCTATGACTAAATTCTCAGCCAACCTGGGCTTTCTCTTTACGGAATTACCACTGCCCGATGCGATCGAATCGGCTGCACATCATGGCTTCGACGCAGTTGAATGCCACTTCCCCTACTCTACTCCGGCAGATGACACTATCGCCGCGTTAAAAAAAACCGGCTTGCGAATGCTGGGCCTGAATACAATAAAAGGCGATGAGTCAAAAGGCGACAACGGACTATGCGCGCTCCCTGAAAGAATTGAAGAGGCACGCGTCTCGATTGATCAGGCCATTGATTACGCAGCGCTGATCGACACACCCAACATCCATGTGATGGCAGGCAATGCTTCAGGTGCTGCGGCGAACAAAACCTATCTTGATAACCTTCACTACGCCACATCAAAAGCAAAAAAACACAACATCAATATCCTGATAGAACCACTCAATCCTTACGATGCTCCAGGCTACTACCTCAATACAACAGACCAGGCGGTAAAAGTTATAGAAGCGGTGGGTGCTGAAAATCTCAAGCTTATGTTCGACTGCTATCACGTACAGATCATAGAGGGTGATGTCTGTCGTCGGATAAAAACACTACTACCGATTATTGGCCATATTCAGATTGCCTCTGTACCGGCGAGGGCAGAGCCAGACAACGGAGAGTTGGACTACCGCTATGTACTCGGTGTATTGAACGAACTGGACTTCAAAGCACCCGTAGGAGCTGAGTACAAACCTGCGGCCTCGACTGAAGCCGGACTCGAATGGATGCAAAAGCTCCGCTAGCGCAAACTTAAGACTATTTGCCAATTCTAACGGGCCAATACTAACGGCCACTTTAACGATTAGTATCGAAGTTAGCCTGGTGAACATCCCGGCTTTTACGGCGGTACAAAAAACGCGCCGCAAGAAAAAACAGCAGACCCAGCGGCCCAAGTAGCATTGTCAGAAGTAATGCAGGAACGATCAACAGTTTGGGTAGTTTATCGCGCTTAGCCGTTTGCACCTGCCATGCGCCAATAAACAAATCAAAAACCAGGTAGTGAATCCAGCCGGCCAATGCGATTTCAGGTTGTGCAAAGAGCTTCGCCAGACTAGTCAGTGATTCAAAGCCACCGCCCTTGAAAGGCAGCAGACTGAACATCAGCACCGTGTAGACAACTGCCAGCACCACCGGTACAACGCGGGACGCAAACAAGGATACGGTTTCCGACAAATACACGGACAACAGTAGTGCAATCCAGCCACCGAATGCCAGAACATTTGCAAGAATATAAATCGTATCTGGCGACATACTAATCAAACAACCAACAGATAAATACCAATATAAAATACAAAGGCCATAGCACACTGAAGTGCCACAGCCTTTGTATCACGACAAGCAAATTACTGAATCACTGAATCAATTACGTGAATGATTCCGTTGTCAGTCGTTATATCTGTGATAACTACCTGCGCTTTGTTTACAAACAGCGCACCATCCTGGATTGAAATTACAACTTCCACCCCACTGGCAGTCGGCACTAAGGTGCCATTGGCTGCAAAGGCCGCAACAGAATCTACAGCAACACCACTCAACACATGAGTAAGCAGAACATCCGACAGCGCTGGAATATCGCCAAACAAGCTCTTGATAGCATCTTCACTCAGCACAGAGAAGGCATCATCAGTTGGGGCAAAAACGGTGAACGTACTACTCTGATCCGCCAGAACCGAATCAAGACCTGTCGCTTGCAGTGCTGCAACCAGTGTAGTGAATCGACCATCTGCGACAGCTACATCGACTATCGAGCCGCTGGCCGCAATTGGTGCCGGTGGTGTCAGCACTGCATCAATTACGTGAATAATACCGTTGCTTGCAATTACGTCTGTTACTGTCACTCGTGACGAGTTTACAAACAAGTTGTCCCCACTTAACGACAGCGCAAAATCATCACCATTAGCAGCAGTAACCGTGCTGCCAGCCGTACTTACTGCGGTCTTGGCATCGACTGCAGCTCCGGAAATTACATGGTAAAGCAGAATATCACTTAGAGTATCTGTGTCAGACAACAACGCATTAATAGCATCCTGGCCGAGCGCATCGAATGCCGCATCAGTCGGTGCAAAGACAGTGAACTGAGTTGATTCGTCGGCAAGTACAGTATCGAGCCCGGTAGCACCCAGCGCTGCTGCCAAAGTATTAAAGCTCCCTGCAGCAGTTGCTGTTTCTACGATATTCACCAGACCATCACCAGCACTACCCGAGCCACCACCGGAATCGTCGCCAGACCCGTTACCAGAACCATCGTCAGAACCACCGGACCCGTCACCAGAACCACCAGCTGAGCCACCACCCCGGCCCGGAAGCAAAACCGCATCGATAACGTGGATCACACCATTCGTTGCATTAATGTCCGCATCAATCACTTCGGACGAATTAATGAAAAGTACGCCATCAGTAACTGAAACAGCCAGCGCTTCACCGTTAGCCGCATCAATGCTGGTACCTGCCAGACCAACTGCAGTCTCTGAGTCTACTGCTCCGGGAATTACGTGACCCAACAGAATATTCATCAGCGTATCGGGATCATCAAACAGCGCATCGATAGTATCGCTGCCTAACGCTGCAAACGCATCGTCGGTTGGTGCAAACACAGTAAAGCTTGCTGCATCATCGGCCAGCACATCATCAAGCCCGGTAAGCTGTAACGCCGCCACCAGGGACGTGAATGTTCCGGCACCGACTGCAGTGTCTACCAGATTGGCAGTCGCAGGATCACTTGTAACGGTAACGGTCGTATCACCATCTTCATCTGTAATCACTGCCGAACTGTCGCAGGCAGCAATTGCACATAAAGCCACAGCGGCAAAAGCAGTTTTTACCCGTGCTGCGATTTTGCTGTTGTTTGAGAAATTTAACATAAGAATACCCATCGGTTGCGGCGCCCTATTATAAGGGCGATCTGAAGATGACATCGAATTAGTGAATTGACAGTGTCGTATGCGTGAACAGCCTGTGAATTGACTTTGTTAACTATCGGAAAAAGCTTCGTGGTGCGCCCTAAGAACGGGACAGCAAATCAATTCCAGAGCTAAAAAAGAAACTGTTCTAACATTGATACACGCAACTGTTTATCAGTCGCATTCAACCAAACACAGCGCAGCTGAAACTAGCCCGCCTTTTTAAGATCAGCCGCAACCTTTGCGGTGTCTGACGGCATCGATTGAGCAACAACTTCACCGATCATCTCAGCGGTTATCGGTGACAACGTCCAGCCGAGATGTCCGTGTCCGGTATTATAAAAAACACCTGCGCGCTTACCACTGCCGACTCGCGGCATCATATTCGGCATCATCGGTCTCAGGCCTGCCCAGGAGACTACATGTTCCGTATCTACCGCTGGAAAATAACGACGACACCACTCTACCAAGGGTGTTATTCGGTCATCACGTATATCGCGATTATCGCCATTAAACTCCGCAGTCCCTGCAATTCGAAATCGATCAACACCTAAACGGCTGGTGACTATTTTCGCTTCATCATCAAGGATACTGACCCATGGCGCTGCACGCTGGCTCACTTCATCGTTGAGTGGCACTGTTATAGAATAGCCCTTAACGGGATAGATGTTTACCCGGTCGCCTAGCTGCTCCGCAATACCGCGACTGGAAGTACCTGCGCACACTACGACACCATCAAAGTCTTCAGTATTCACAGTGCTCGCACTACCAGGCTCTATATTTGTAGATTCAATTTGCAGCCCGGTACCTTTGTGTGTCACCACGCCGACTTCCGTATCACAGCTAAACCTGGCACCTAATCGCACACAGGCGTCAGCTAGTCCGCGCGTGTATTTATGAATATCGCCGGTCGCATCACTCGGGGTAAAGTATCCGCCATAGAAATTACCCGACAACGAAGGTTCAATGACCTTCATTCGCGAATCGCTCACCGCCTCTCGATAAAGGCCACCCTGATTTAATAGTGCAGTAACGCTGGTTGCATGGTCGTATTCTTTTTTTGAAGAATAGATATGCAGAATGCCACGCTGCTCGTAGTCGAAATCGATCTGTTCACGTGCGGCCCATTCCTGCAGATGCTCACGTGCAGCAACAGCCAGCCGTGCCGTTTCAATCGTATTGCTTTTGTAGTTTCGAATGTTGCCAACAAACTCCGCCATCCATGACAACTTGTGCCAGTCGGGTCGCGGGTTTACCAGCAGTGGGGCATCTTTTTTGAACATCCACTTCAGACCTTTGAACACCGTGGAAGCCTGAGTCCACACCTCTGCGTTAGATGCAGACAACTGCCCGCCATTGGCAAATGATGTTGCCATCGCAGGATAGCGATGCCGATCAAATACAGTGACTTCAAAGCCACGATTTTGAAGTGCGTAACAAGTGGTAACGCCAGTGATACCAGCGCCGATAACAGCAATTTTTTTCTTCATTGTTTAGCTCCGCCCATGGGTAGCTCGGAGGGCTAGCTCCGACAGATTTATCCGGATTGCAGATTTAACTCGCAATCACTTTCAACCCCATCTGTCACGGAACCTGAGAGCTTGTGTAGCATTACCCCATTACAGGATGGGCCACGTACCCCTTCGGTGAGCGAACAGTGTTCTATCACTGGCTCGCTACTCTCCAGATGTCTCTGTGAAATATGGTCCGTTCGCCTGAGAGTTTCCTG
>CAYPDN010000063.1:4963-13632 GCA_964409445.1 uncultured Granulosicoccaceae bacterium | reverse complement strand
TTGGCTGATATAAAATTAACCAGCGTTAAACATAATGTGCGGACAAAAAAGCGAAAGCGGCGGACGCCTCACCTGTCACACGAGAAGTGCGAAAGTATAGGTAGTGCCTTTCACACGTCAGATTAAACAACGGAAATAATCGACTAAGGAAGCTAATAAATTACTTCAACTTCGCCCCGCAGAAACATGATTCTGTGGGTCCGCTGAAACAAAATTACACAATTGTTATATTCCGTAATCTGATTATTCGTAAAACTAATTTTTATCCGTTAAAACGAACGAATATAAAGTAGTTGCTTACGCCAGGATAAATGCAGAAATCGTACTGTTTTAATCGCCGACTCTGCTCGAGAGTACACAGAACATGCACTCAGAGATGAATTAAGCTCTTGATATTTATGGAGTTAAATCTGATTTTTCAGTTAACATTTCTGTAACATTTAGCCCGTACGGAAGAGGGATCAGCCGTTCTGACAGAGACGCATTTGGCTTCTCACTTTAACTTCTTGTATTTGACCCGTTGTGGCTGGTTACTGTCGTTACCAGTTCGCCGCTGGTAGTCCTCCAGGTATTCGCTGTAGTTACCGGCAAAAAATTCCACATGTGATTCACCTTCATAGGCAAGAATGTGAGTGGCAATTCGATCGAGAAACCAACGATCATGCGAGATGACAATCGCAGATCCCGGGAAGTCCAGCAGCGCTTCTTCGAGGGCTCGAAGTGTTTCTACGTCGAGATCGTTAGACGGTTCATCAAGCAGCAGAACATTGGCGCCCTGCTTTAGTGTCCAGGCAAGCTGCAATCGACCTCGCTCACCACCGGACAAATCTCCAACCTGCTTTTGTTGATCTGACCCTTTAAAATTGAAGCGCCCCAGATAGGCACGCGACGGCATTTCGAAATCACCGACAACCAGGTTGTCCAGGCCGCCGGAGATTAGCTCCCAGACTGTTTTGTCGCCATCCAGCTCATCGCGACTTTGATCCACCCAGGCAATTTTTACTGTTTCACCGCGTTCAATAGAGCCTGCGTCCGGTTCTTCAGAGCCGACAATCATTCTTAATAGAGTGGACTTACCAGCACCGTTGCCGCCAATTACCCCGACAATTGCACCTTGCGGAAGCGAGAAGCTCAGGTCATCTATCAGCAGCCGACCCTCATAGCCCTTTGATACACCCTTGAAGTCGAGTACTTTCTCACCGAGTCTGGGACCCATGGGAATATAGATTTCGTTGGTCTCGCTGCGCTTTTGAAATTCACGCGACTGCATTTCTTCAAAGCGCTGCAAACGCGCCTTTGATTTCGACTGTCTGGCTTTAGCGCCTTTGCGAACCCATTCGAGTTCGGCTTTCATCGCCTTGGCATGGGATGACTCCTGCTTTGCCTCCTGTTCAAATCTCTCAGACTTGGCTTCAAGCCAACCGGAGTAATTGCCTTCAAACGGAATACCGCGTCCGCGGTCGAGCTCAAGAATCCAGCCCGCTACATTGTCCAGAAAGTATCGATCGTGCGTGATCGCAACCACAGTACCGTCGAAGTCGTGCAGGAAGCGCTCGAGCCAGCCGACTGATTCTGCATCCAGGTGGTTAGTTGGCTCATCCAGCAATAACATGTCAGGTGATGCAAGTAACAATCGACAAAGTGCCACGCGTCGTTTTTCACCACCAGACAGGTGTCCTATTTTTGACTCCCATGGGGGCAGTCGAAGTGCATCAGCGGCTACTTCAAGCTGTCGATCCAGATTATGACCATCGCTTGCCTGCAACACCGCTTCAAGTTTGGCCTGCTCGGCTGCCAGCGCATCGAAATCGGCATCTGGCTCTGCATAAGCTGCATAAACTTCATCAAGCCGGGTTTGTACACCTTTGAGGTCATCTACTGATTCTTCTACAATCTCACGGACCGTTTTATCCGGATCGAGCTCAGGCTCCTGAGGCAGGTAGCCGACTTTTATATCCGGCATCGGTCTCGCTTCACCATCGATTTCTGTATCGAGACCTGCCATTATTTTTAGCAGAGTCGATTTACCCGCACCATTCAAACCCAGCACACCGATTTTGGCACCCGGGAAAAATGACAACGAAATATCTTTCAGAATTTCGCGCTTGGGCGGAACGACTTTGCCCACCCTGTTCATTGTGTAGACGTATTGAGCCATAATAGAAAAAGTTTGCGATCACCTTCATTGCAATTACTTTCATAAAGTACCACAGCAGCACAATTGTTGCTTCAAGCGTCAAGATATTCACTTCAAACCCCGGCCCGATTGCGCAGTTGAATCAATGCAGGCAAGATTCACCGCGCGACATCCACTCATGTATAAGGATCCACTCCAGTGAAACAAATCAAACACGGGAAGCTAAATATTGCCGAACCTTTGTATCAGCTGGTGAGCGATGAGGTATGCCCGGGCACAGATGTCACTCCAGAGCATTTCTTTTCAGAACTCGAAAAGATAATCACCGATTTCGCACCGCGGATTAAAACCCACCTTGCAACCCGCGATGCACTTCAGGAAAAAATTGATCAGTGGCACAAAGACAACAAGGCATTTGATGCGAGCAATTACAAGAGTTATTTGCAGTCGATAAACTACCTTGAGCCGGAAACCGCAGCCTTTAAAATTGGCACCGGTAATGTAGATCCTGAAATTGCAACTATATCCGGGGCCCAGCTTGTTGTACCACTCGATAACGCAAGATTCGTTTTAAACGCGGCCAATGCAAGATGGGGCAGCCTCTACGATGCGCTCTACGGTACAGATGCAATCCCTGAAGACGACGGTGCAACTCGTGCGCAAGGATACAATCCAAAGCGCGGCGAGAAAGTTGTTGCCTATACGAAAAAATTTCTAGACGAGCACTTTCCCCTGCAACAGGGATCACATGCAGACGCTACAGCTTATAGTATAGATAGCGGTGCACTAAAAATAGAAATCAACTCAACTAAAACAACACTCACTAACCCCGGACAGTTCAAAGGTTATACCGGTGACGTTGCAAAGCCTGAAAAGATTTTGCTCTGTAAAAACAATCTACACCTGGAAATGAACTTTGATGCATCACACCCGATAGGTAAAACCGATGCAGCATCACTTTCCGATGTTCATCTTGAATCCGCAATAAGTACGATAATGGACTGCGAAGATTCCGTAGCATCGGTTGACGTTGAAGATAAGTGTCAGGTCTATCGCAACTGGCTTGGCCTGATGCAAGGAACTCTTAAGTGTTCTTTTGATAAAGGTGGAAAAACGATTGATCGCGTACTGGCACATGATCGCACTTATACTACAGCAGATGGCAACACCCTTACGCTTCCCGGTCGTAGCGTTCTGTTAGTTAGGAACGTAGGCACCCAGTGTGAAATCGATGCAATTACCTATAATAACGAGCCAGTTCCAGAAACCCTTATAGACGCAATGGTGACCTCACTAAGCGCTAAACATGATCTACAAGGCAACAATAACAACTTCAGTAACTCGCGCACCGGATCGGTATATATAGTAAAGCCAAAAATGCATGGCTCAGAAGAAGTAGCGCTTGCAGTCGAGTTATTTGACCGAGTAGAACAAGCACTGTCAATGAAAAAGAACTCACTCAAAATGGGTATCATGGATGAGGAGCGTCGTACAACGGTTAATCTTAAGAACTGCATTAACGCCGCCAGCGACAGAGTAGTCTTTATTAACACCGGCTTCCTGGACCGCACAGGTGATGACATACACACAAGCATGGAAGCTGGTGCCATGCTCCCTAAAGCAGAGATCAAGCAAGCCACCTGGCTAATGGCTTACGAAGATAACAACGTCGATTGCGGCCTTGCCTGTGGTTTGCAGGGCAAAGCACAAATTGGTAAAGGCATGTGGGCAATTCCGGATCAAATGGCAGAAATGCTTAAAGTAAAAATCACACACCCGGAACAAGGTGGCAGTACTGCATGGGTCCCCTCTCCTACTGCAGCTACGCTGCACTCAACTCACTACTTCCAACTCAATGTGAAAGACCGTCAGGACGAAATTAAATCACGCACCGCTGCAAGCGTAGACGACATCATCACAATCCCGCTGCTCGATAGAAATCTCTCCGATGATGAAATCAGGAATGAACTGGACAATAATGTTCAGGGGATTCTCGGCTACGTAGCACGATGGGTCGGTCAGGGCATTGGCTGCTCAAAAGTGCCAGACATAAATAACATCGGGTTGATGGAAGACTGCGCAACTCTGAGAATTTCAAGTCAGCACATTGCTAACTGGCTACACCACGGAATTTTGACAGAACAAGAAGTTGTCGAATCAATGCAACGTCTTGCGGTCACAGTTGATGAACAGAATCAAGACGATCCAGCCTACATACCGATGGCACCAGACTTCGACAATAGCATCACATTCCAGGCATCTCTCGATCTGGCACTGAAAGGCAGAATACAGCCAAATGGTTATACCGAATTCATATTGTATGAACGAAGACAGCAGGTTAAAGGCGCTGCCTGAGCCGGATTTCCACTAAAAAACGCGCCCGAGTGCAGCCGAGAACACGGCAGCACTCGCAATTCCCTCTACGTGATGACATCAGCACTTTGATGGCACGAATGCTGCGCCACCCTGACTCTATAGCGACTGTTAACTAGCCAATCTGCTCCTCGGATTACTAAGCACCTTCTTAATCGCTCGCTATGATATTCATCGGTAGCTGTTATGCCGAACCGATCAGGGGGCACTACCCAATGGCAAAAGCCTACAGTGATACGGACTCTCAGAGTCTGCATGCACATCAAGCGGAAGATCAAAGAATTAGCACGTCAAAAACGCGCAATCCTTACCGGTCTTTGTTAATGCTTCGCTACATTCTTTTAAACGTAATTGCCTTTGCTTTGCTCGGCGTTGCCTGGTCTCAGGGATACGTTCACAAGGTCGTAAGCGCAGACCAGACTTACCTTTCTGTGGTTATTTTTCTGGTCTTTATCGTCGGCCTGGTGTTGTGCACGCAAAAACTCTGGCAAACCAACAGTGAAATCGACGCACTGAAAACACCTGAAGGATTGCAGTCCAAAGCGGTTTCCCATTTGCTGGTACAAAACAATGAAGGTTCAAGTATAAGCGGATCGATGCGTCTGCGGCTTTCACATCGCATATCTGTTGTCAGGCACCTCGCCAATACACTGGTGTTGCTCGGTCTCATAGGTACCGTACTCGGGTTTATCATCGCATTGTCGGGCGTTGATCCGGAAACCGCGTCTGATGTGAATTCAATCGCACCCATGGTTTCAAGACTAATCCAGGGAATGTCGACCGCGTTATACACCACATTGATTGGATCAATTTTTAATGTCTGGTTAATGGCCAATTTTCAAATGCTCTCCAGCGGCACTGTGCAACTGATCAGTGACATACAGGAGGCAGTAGAGCGACATGCGTGAAGATGATCTGTTTGATGAAGACAGCTCGGCTACATTATTTCGCGATGTCATAATGCTGGCGCTTGCAGGCTTTGTGACTCTTGTCATGCTGCTCCTGCCTCACATCAATCCGAAGGCGGTCGCTGAGGATACTGCAAAATCGCCGGGTAATATGACCGTCGAGTTGCGCTGGCCTGATGAAATCAACGCCGATGTTGATCTCTGGGTAGAAGCACCAGGCGACATACCGGTAGGCTACTCAAACAAGGGTGGTCAGATTTTTAACTTACTGCGCGATGATCTTGGCGATACTGCGGATCTGACCGGTCTTAACTATGAGTTCACTTATAGCCGTGGCGTACCTAAAGGCGAATACGCAGTTAACGTTCACCTGTATCGCAATCCAACAGGTATTTACCCAATACCTGCAACAATCGTTGTCAGCCTGAAACGCCCCGGACAGAAATCTGCCAAGCAAATTCTGGTAAGCAAACATGATCTCACGCATCAGGGAGAGGAATCTACCGTGTTTAGATTCAACCTTGATGAAGATGCTCGCCTGGTAACCGGTAGCGTTCACAATCTGCCGAAAAAACTGCGCAATAAAAAATCATGACTGTTACCACCCACTGGTTTGTTATAGCAACTGCACTCGCTGCAGTACTCGCCTCTATCGCCATATGGTCACCGCGCGCTTTGCCATTAAAAGTTGCCGCACTTTTGTGCGCTACCGCGCTGCTGCCACTCACTTACATTAGCCTGAATGACATTCTCAGCCGTCCGAAGCCGGTACAGCTGGAAGCTGTGCATAAAGATATCGAGCAGGTGCAGGTACTCAGTTCGATAATGAAAGAAGACGAAGCAATTTATCTATGGCTGCAAATTCCCGATATCGATGAGCCACGCTCGTACAAACTACCCTGGTCTGATGAGGTCGCAAAGGAGTTACACAAAGCCCAGCAGGAAGCCGAACAGTCAGGCACAGAAGTAAATATGAAAAAGCCGTTCGAAAAGACGATAGATAGTAAGGAGCCCGTATTCTATGCAGCCCCACCTGCCGCACCCCCTGCCAAGGATGTAGCAGAGGATTCCCCAATACTATTCAAAGCTGCTAAAAGCGAAGAATAAGTAATATCTGCGGTCAGATCCGAAAAAATTACGACAAAAATCGATAAACAACTCACGCTTTACATCGATAACGTGAAGTAATCATCCCCGCTGTTCACAGTGTGTTGCTGAAGAACCCAAGGCCGCTGCCGATCTTTAACTAGATGGAGTTTAACGCAAGGTCGCACCAACTCGTTGATCAGACATTTATTTTACCGATCAGCAAAAGAATTAGTTCTGGAGAAAGATTGTATGCGCAAGCTTAGTGTTGCAGCACTGTTTATGGCAGTGACATTGTGCACCTCCGTGCACACAGCTGAACTGAAAGAATCGTTTAGCTATGGAATAAACTACGCTTGGAAGCACTACTCAGGTGATTTCGGCGGTATTAGTCCGTGGGTCAAACAGGGCGTTGCTGCGGATCCCGCGCCGTTCGAAGAAGAATTAAACGACATGGCCGCAAACGGTATTGAAGTTATCCGTTGGTGGGTCTGGCCGGAATTCTGGACCGACGCAATAACTTTTGACGCAAACGGTTCACCTAATCGAATTGGTCAACAGGCGATCGACGATGCATTGAAAGCGCTCGAACTGGTCGACAATGCTGGTATGAGAGTTATGTTTTGCATATTCTCGTTCGACGGATTTCGCCCTACTCGCGAAAAGTTCGGTATTACAATGACCGGCTATCACGACATTGTCGTTGATGACGCCAAGCGTGCAGCCCTTATGTCTAATGTTGTACGACCTTTGATTGCTGCATTGGGTAAAAGCCCGCATAGTTCTGCTCTGCATTCATGGGATGTAATCAACGAACCCGAATGGGCAATGACTGGTACTAACAAGTACGGTGGCAACAACTTCGAGCCTAACAGCGAGCTTGAGCCAATCACACACGATCAGATGGAAGCCTTTGTTGGTGACACCATCAAAATCATGCGTGAAGAAACTCCTGATATCCCGGTGACTATCGGAAGTGCTGCAATGAAGTGGATGAACGCCTGGAACGAGACTGACATCGACTTTTATCAGCCACATATTTATGACTGGGTTAACGACTACTGGCCGTACTCATCTTCACCCAGCGAGCTGGGCTTTGGCGACAAGCCAATGATTATGGGTGAATACCCGGTTGAAGGTCTGGACGATGCTGATCATGAAACCATGCTTCAAAGCTGGTTCACCAACGGCTATGCAGGTGCTCTGGGTTGGGATTATCGTATAACTCACTCCACCGCTGAAAACGAAGCTGAAAAACTTGCTTTCCGCAATCAGTATCTCAAGGAGTTATCAGACTTTGCCATTGCCAATGATATTGGTAGTAATGATGGCGGCAGCAGTAACACAACAGCCGGTGAGCCGGGTGCACCTGCTGCAGCTAAAGAGGCGGCACCTCTTACAAAACCGAGCACTCCGGTTATTGAAATAAACAAGCAGTAAGCGCACGAACGTACACAGTGGCACCGGCTCCGGTGCCGCTATGTACACAACACCGCCTGGCAGATATCAACAGATCTCGCCTACAACAAAATAATCGACGATATAAGTCCGATTAATCCACCAAATACAGCTCCCCATACCACAAGCCACCCAAGGTGCTTTCGGATCATGCGCTGCATGATGTCTTTCACCAGCTCAGGGGTCATTTCATCGAGTCGGTTTTTTACAATCCCGCCAATCCTGTCACTGAAGTCATCGCTGCTGGTAACGCTTTGCAGCTGCTTCTGCATATTTGATTGAAACGACGGTGAACGCACTGTCTTAAGCAAAAACTCTCGCATACGACTTTTGAAAGGATCTCGCATTGTGTCGAGTGCTTTTTCACCACCAACCATAGCGAGCATCGGACCAAGCGAGGATTCCATAACAACCGCCACCAGCTGATCGTAGGCATCATCCATATCGAGATTATTGACCACCGGCTCTACATCTATTGCTTTGGAATTTTCTGATTTACTAAAAAACTTCTCGATATTTTCTTTGTTAAACAACTCGCGGGTAACCAGTGTATGGATCCCGGATTTAAACTCTTCAAAGTGAGTCGGAATAACACCTGACCCATAAAGACCTGGCACCTTTTCAAACAACATGTGCACTGCCAGCCAATTGGTTACCGCACCAGAAAGAGCAAACAAGCCGGTATAAAAAACGACTGTGCCAATACT
>CAYPDN010000063.1:0-4863 GCA_964409445.1 uncultured Granulosicoccaceae bacterium | reverse complement strand
GCCTGACGCTGTTTTTCATTGACGCTTAGCGTTTTGATCATCTTTCCTTCAGGAAAACTAAACTCAATATCACCTCGCTCTGACAACGCATTCAATTCAATTAACTGCGCAATCTGTGCAGCAATTGCAGCCTGTTGGGCTTTGTGATTTTTCTCATCGTTAAGATGTCGGTCTTTGGCAAGCTTTTCCTGCTGTGACTTCTGCACCGCCTGCGTCACCTCGTCATCAACTTCTTTGCCCGCACGTTTTAGTTTTTCTTTACTGTTTTTTGCCTTTTTAGCACGAATCGCTTGCTTCTTGTTTGCAAGACCGGCTTTCAATAGTTGATCCTGTAGCGATTTACTCACCCGATTGGTCTCCTGATATATTTTGCTTAATCTGTGACTAATCAGTCACGGATCTGCGTTGTGAGAACTTACTGCCAATGAGTCCATGTGATGGTGCGAATATAAACACCAGAATAAACATGATCATCAACATCAATACAATAGTCGGTGCCGGCGCACTGTCGAGTGCAAAACTGATCACAATTCCAAATACAGACGCCAGTACAGCAGAGCACACAGCATACAGCAGCATCGCATCGAATCGATCAGTCATCATATAGCCAATAGCACCGGGTGCAATCAAAAGCGCGATCACCAGTATTATCCCAACTACCTTAAGCGCCATCACTATCACAACCGACAGCAATATCAGTAGCCCATAGTGCAACACAGACACAGGTAATCCGATCGCTTTTGCGTGTTGTGGATCAAAGCAATGCACCAGTAAATCTTTTCGTTTAATCCACACCACCGCTACAGAAATCGTCGCTACCAGACCTGTTTGCCAGACATCACGCCAACTTAGCCCGAGAATATCCCCAAAGAGAATTTCGTGCAGATGCACATCAATACGAAAAACAGAAAACAGCACAACACCCAGACCAAACATACCGGAGAAGACTACACCCATCGCAGTATCTTCCTTAAGCCTGGAATTTTCAGTCATGAAACCTGTTGCCAGTGTACAGAACATGCCCGCCAGAAACGCACCGATAACAACCGGTATACCGGCCGCATAGGCGAGCACAATTCCCGGTAACACCGCGTGGGAAATAGCATCACCCATCAGTGCCCAGCCGCGTAACACCAAAAAGCAAGACAACACAGATGCCGCGACGCTGAGAAAAAGTGCAGTAGCCAGCGCCTGCTGCATAAAATCAATAGTAAATGGCGCAATGAGAAGATCGAACACGACTTAGCCCATCGCCTGTTTCATTTTTAGTCGCGATACGAAAAAGCCGTGGGTTGGCGCGAAAAAAAAAGCGCACAGCAATACAAGGGTCATCAACACGATTATCACGCCACCAGTAACGCCGTCTATAAAATAACTGATATAGCTCCCCATTGCACTACACACAGCCCCGACAGCAATACTGATTGCCAACAGTGTCGGAAATCGATCAGTCAGCAGATAGGCTATAGCACCGGGTGTTACCACCATGGCGACAACCAGAAAAGCACCGACTGCCATCAGTGCCGCGACGGTACAAGCACTTAAAATTGTAAAGAACACCACCTTAAGCAGCGTTGCATTCAGTCCGACAGACATTGCATGCGACTCATCAAAGAAGACCACCATCAGGTCCTTCCATACCAATGCCAATACCAGCAGTGATACCACAGAGATAATCACAAGCTGGATACTATCTTCCGGGGAGATCGATAAAATGTTGCCAAATATAATCGTCTCGATTCTAACGGACGCTGGCCGTATCGAAATCATAAACAAGCCCAGCGCAAAGAAGCCACTGAAAATCAGACCAATAACGACATCAGTTTTTAACTTTGACCGCGAGCTGATAAAGAGCATTGCAATTGCTGCGAGCCCACCAGAGAAAAACGCACCGACTGAATATGGCAAACCCAGCATATAGGCACCGGCAACTCCCGGCACTACCGAATGCGATAATGCATCGCCAATCAGAGACCAGCCTTTTAGCATAATATAGGCTGACAAAAATCCACAGACTGCACCTACCAGGGCACTTACCCAGATGGCGTTGACCATATAACTGTAGGAAAAGGGTTCGAGCAGGTCGGGCATTACCGAGGACTACCGGATCCGCGTTCTTCTTTTTCTTCGTCTTTACCGTAAAGCACGAATGGTCGTTCATCGTCGGTAATTACGGTAACTTTTCTGGCATCATCATCGTCATGCAGTTCCTGGCCACCCAGTACATGAAAGCGAAGAACACCGCCAAACGCCTGCTCAAGATTTTCTCTGGTGAACACAACATCGGCGGGACCATCAGCCAGCACAGTACGGTTTATCAACACAACATGATCGCAAAACTGCGGCACACTGCCGAGGTTGTGAGTAGACACCAGCATCACCCGGCCTTCATCACGCATGCTGCGCATTAACGCAATAATAGATTCTTCAGTTTTAACATCGACACCGGTAAAAGGTTCATCTAACAATATTATGCGGCTCTCCTGCGCCAGCGCTCGAGCCAGGAATACTCTTTTTTTCTGACCTCCGGAAAGTTGACCAATTTGTCTGTGCCTGAAGTCGAGCATGTTGACACGCACCAACGCAGATTCAACATGTTGCTTGTCCGCTTTCGATGGACGACGTAACAGACCCATATGCCCGTAGCGCCCCATCATCACAACATCTTCGACAAGGACCGGAAAGTCCCAGTCGACGTCTTCATTCTGCGGCACATAAGCGACCGTATTGCGCTTCAGAGCACGGCCGGCAGGCTTCCCCAAAATGCTTACCGAGCCTGATGCCAGTGGTACAAAACCCATGATTGCTTTAAAGAGCGTCGATTTTCCGGAACCGTTAACACCAACCAATGCACATATAGTTGCATTCGGGATGCTGAAACTCGCGCCCCTTAAAGCGGTGTGACCATTTCGGTATGTCACTGTGATGTCGTGTGCTTCGATTCCCGGTTCGCGCGGTTGGGATGCATCCTGTTTTAATCCAGCGGGGTCTAATCCACCTGTTGCAGAGACGGCTGGGTTTTCGGTCTCAGGGTTTTCGGTCTCAGGGTTTTCGGTCCGTGACTCACTCGCACACACTTCAGGGACACTCAGATTATTAGCGGCTTCAGTATTGGCCAATCCTTTTTGAAAGGTTAACTCACTCACCTGCCAGGCCTCTGGCAATAGTCTCCGTTGTAACCCGCAACAAGTCCAGATATGTAGGTACCGGGCCATCTGCTTCACTTAGTGAGTCAACATAAAGCGCTCCACCATAGGCAGCACCGGTCTCACGTGCAACCTGTTTTGCAGGTTTATCGGACACTGTGCTTTCACTGAACACAACAGGAATATTATTCTCACGAACTGCATCTATCATCGCTTTGACTTGCTTAGGCGTTCCCTGAGCATCAGCGTTAATTGGCCACAAATATATTTCCTCAAGATCAAACTCTCTCGCAAGATAACTAAACGCACCTTCAGTGGTAGCAAGCCAGCGCTGACTCTGCGGCACATCATCCAGTATTGATTTTAAATTAATTGCAACCGCTTCGACCTGTTGCAGATAGGTATCCGCATTGGATCTGTATACCTCGGCATTTTCCGGGTCCGCATCCGACAGTGCGGCCTCAATGTTATTTATATAGACAGACACGTCATCCGGAGACATCCATGCATGCGGGTTTGGCTGATCTGTGTACGGACCTTCACGGATTGGTAAAGGTTCTACACCTTCCGATACAACTACCTCGGTTGCACCTTTAATACGAGTTATAAATTTCCTGAACCATCTTTCAAGACCCAAACCGTTCCAAAGCACGACATCAGCATTCCTCACCCGCAGCAGGTCACGGGGTGTTGGCTGATAATTATGTATCTCCGCCCCGGGACGGGTGATGGAAACCACGTCAGCGGCATCGCCGGCAACATTTTTTGCAAGATCAGCGATAACGGTAAATGTTGTCGCCACCAGCAGCTTATCTTTTTTGGCAGCGGTTGCCGGCAGCATTAGCAACAGCAGAAATGCAGCGATTAAGAAGCTTACTGAGGATCTCCTTAAAATTGATCTCATTAAATTTAAGTTGCTTGAAAACATAAAAGCGGTGGTTTACAATTTAGCCTAGGCTTAGTTTATACACTTCACGCTACTTTTCAAGCCTTGGGTTAGGGAACAGTTCAGTTTCAGATCAATAAACTCTGTTTCAGATTAATAAACCCAGTCTCGGTTCATAAACTCAGGAGTAGTTCCAATAAGTAAGAAATCGAACACTCAGATGAGCAAAGACGTCCTGCCTGAAGCACATGAGCACGCGGCCCGTTTTAATCAGGTGCGCGAAGCCCATAAAACGGAAGCCACCGAAGACTATGTCGAGCTCATTGATGATCTCATCCGTGTTCACGGTGAGGCGCGACTGGTCGATGTTGCGAGCCGCATGGGCGTCACCCAGCCGACCGCCAGCAAAACCCTGGCCCGGTTACAACGCGATGGCTTTGTCAGCTCAGAACCCTACCGTTCTATTTTTCTCACCCGCGAAGGCAAAGACCTTGCGGACGAAAGCAGGCTACGCCATGAAGTTGTGTTTAATTTTCTTTTGGCAATCGGTGTAGAAAGGGAAGCTGCTATTCGCGACTCAGAGGGCATGGAGCACCATGTATCGGAAGAAACTTTAAAAGTATTTAAAAAAATCATTCGTGAAAGCAATAAATAGTCACCCAGAGTTGCAACGCAGTTGCAGAGCAAATGCCGAGCTCCCGTAGGGGCGGCTGACTAAAGTGCACTTGCAGTGCGCTACAATTGTACTCAATCACTTACAGAATTTACTATGAGAATGAAGCACTTTAGTCAGTCGACTCATGTGACTACACTGTTTGTTCCAGTACACTA
>CAYPDN010000062.1:11373-13672 GCA_964409445.1 uncultured Granulosicoccaceae bacterium | reverse complement strand
AAAGCCTTTAATAATAGTCCGCCCTACACAATGAGTCAATTAGAAGCACCTGTCAGCCCGGCGAATCTACCGGAAAAATCCAGCCCGGATGTTCGGTCGGATGCCCATATTGATGAGCTGATCTCAGATGCGATGACCGAGGTCAATCGCAAGATCCACGTGGCACTGCAGTCAGATGTTGTATTGATTAGTCAAATGGGCCAGTACATTATCGGTGCAGGTGGTAAAAGGCTGCGTCCCAAGCTGACACTTTTGTCCGCGTTAGCGCATGGCTATCAGGGCAATCACCACACCAATATCGCCGCGATAATCGAATTTATTCACACCGCCACTTTGCTTCATGACGATGTGGTTGACTCTTCAAGTCTTCGCCGGGGACGGGATACGGCCAACACCGTCTGGGGCAATGAGGCCGCTGTACTGGTGGGGGATTTTCTGTACTCCCGCGCTTTTGAGATGATGGTTGAGGTGGGTGAGATGAGAGTGATGGAAATTCTCTCGGCCGCCACCAATACGATTGCAGCAGGCGAAGTTATGCAGCTGATGAATATCGGTGAAGCCGAGGTTAGTGTGCAACGCTATATGGATGTTATCGCTGCCAAAACCGGCAAGCTGTTCGAAGCGGCAACGCAACTGGGTTCTGTTCTCGCATCAGCTGACTACGATGTTGAGCAGTCGATGGCGCGCTATGGTGCGCGGTTGGGGCTTGCGTTTCAGTTGATAGATGATGCGCTTGACTATACTTCCAGAAGTGATGAGTTAGGTAAGAACGTCGGTGATGATCTGGCAGAAGGTAAACCGACATTGCCACTGATCTATGCATTGCAGTCAGCGCCTCCGGATGCTGCAGGTAAAATACGAAATGCGTTGCTATCGGCGCAGCAGACTGGTCAGCTAACGGATGAAGACATTCGTCCCGTTGTAGATCTGATCTGTCAATCGGGAGCAATTGAACGCACTATAGAAGAAGCGCAAAACCAGGTTGATCTTGCTATAGGTGAGTTGGCGCGCCTACCCGAGAGTAAGTACAAAGAAGCGTTGATCGTAATCGCAGAAACATCTGTAAAGAGACGTTTCTAAAACTATATGTGCGGGCCAGATCTACTGGTCGATGTACAGCCCTAAACGCGCCTGGTGACCTTGTTGGTGAGCGTTCGGCGGGTAACGCTTAGCAGAAGAATCAGCCACAACCACTGCAACTTGAACAATCCGCCACCACCTTCTGCAGCAGCGGTGGTGATGCCGGTATTGCTTGAAGCACCCTGTGTAGTTAACTCGCCACCCGCCAATGGCAATGGATCACCTGGCAATACGAGCTCTGCAAAGTTGTTTTGATCATCTAAATCAAAAAAACCATTGGGTTCCAGGCGCATGCTGATAGTGCGTTCTTCTTCTGGTTCCAGGCGTAACTTCACTGCAATATCATGTTGGTCTCCGGCAAAGGTTGCTGGTATGTCGCAGATGAGTCTTGTCGGATTTTCAAGTTCGCAGAGCGCTGGCGCTTCTGTAATAGCGGCATTTTGTAAGTCCACCTGCAGTGTTGCAGATGGAAAGGCGCGTGCGGCATCGAGGTTGGTTACTGTCGCGAGAATTTGATTAGATTCAAGTTGTGTTATCTCAACGCCAATGTTTATCGCTTCTGTATAGCAAGTGCCTTGTTGCAGACGCGTTTCGATAGCATCGACACTGCAGCTCGAAAACTGACGAGTTGTATCTGAGTTGATTGCTGAGAACATCAGGTGATCACTAATATCCGCACATTCTAATGTCGCATCATCATGATCTGCGCCGAGGTTGTGACCGATCTCGTGCGCTGCTAATTCCACCGGGAACAGGAATGGTCTGGACATACTTACGTCGTAACCATCGGTTCGGCAGGCGGAACCACTGAAGGCGAGGCCTACGGCGTTATCACCGGACTCAACGCCGGTAAACAGATGTACCAGGCCCAGGTCTTCTGGTAGCAGGTCTGACAAAATTCGATAATCGCGGAACAAATTGAGGTTTTCTTCAAGGCCTGCACCGTTGAGTGACAGTACTGTGTCGTCTGTCAGTAGAACAACCACGTCAACCATCAGTGCCAGTCCGAATTTTTCACGATATAAGCCGTCAACAGAGTTGAGTGTCGATATGGCGTTGTTTAGTCCGCGCCCGCCAATAGCCTCCTGGTAAAGGGAATCTACAACGATGCCGATCCGTGCGACTCGCGTAACATCACCAACGGTTTGCGCTAACGAGTTGTTGATTGGTACCGAAATTTCCTCGAACAGTTCGTCACTGGAAAGAGAATTTCCAGGTA